>JALSKR010000095.1 GCA_026988735.1 Sulfurimonas sp. | reverse complement strand
AATAAATTCTGTTTTATCATTAAAACTTTTGACCTGTATGTCACCTGCAAGATTGTCTTTTATCATTTTTTTACTCATATAAAGTCCCAAACCTGTTCCTTTTCCTTGTTCTTTTGTCGTAAAATACGGTTCAAATATTCTATCTATAATTGATGCTTCTATTCCACCTGCATTATCTATAACTTTTATGATGCAAATATCATTTTTTGTATATGCTTTGAGTGCAATAGTTTTATTTTCATTGTTACTGTTTTCAAATGCATCTCGTGAGTTTGAAATGAGATTTATTAAAACATGTTCCAAATCTTTTTTATATGTATATACCGTCAACCTGTCTTCAATATCCGAAGAAAAATCTATATTGTGATTTTTTAGTTGCGCTCCCATTAAATGTAAAATATCATCGATAATTTTTTTAATTTCTATTGATTCTTTCTCATTTGCCGGTTTTGTAAAGTTCATAAAATCATTAATTGTGTCTGACATTTCCTGTGTCATATTTTCAATAAAAAGCGTCGTTTGTCTTATTTTTTCATCTGTTAGCAAATCCATATCATTTTGCATACTCAATTGAATTGCAGAAGCACTGATAGCATTTAACGGCTGTCTCCATTGATGTGCTATCATATTTATCATTTCACCCATTTGTGCCAATTTTGACTGTTGCGCTATAATATTGTCTTTCATTTTTATCTCAGTTATATCCAATGATGTTCCTATTATTTTTACTGGCTTGTCATCTTTAAATATCATTTTTCCACTTTCAATCATTGTAAGAATTTTACCATCATTTCTTCGTATTTTTATCTCTATACTGTGAATATTCCCATCATTGAATTTTTCCTGTGCTTCTATAACTTTTTCTCTGTCTTCTTCTACAACCATATTCATAAATTCAAGATAGCTAGGTGCTCCTTCTGATGGGTCTCTGTTAAATATTTTAAAACTCTCTTTTGACCATGTGATTTCCCCACTTTCCAAATCAAGTGTCCAATTTCCAATATGTGCCATTTCTTGAATTATTGACATATTTAAATCTTTTGCTTCGAGTTCTTTTTTGAGATTTTGCAGTTTATCGCTTTCTTCTTGCAGCTCTTTTGTAGTTACATCAAGTATATGGATTAAAGCGGAGTAGGTTTTTTTTCTCGATGCAATATCTTTGTCCTGTGTTATATCTACCAAATCTACCCTGTGATTTGATTCAGACAAAGCAACTGCCGTTAATGTTTCATTAAAAAGTTCCGGTCTTTTATCGGTATAAAACTCTCCATAGGTGAAAAAACCACTTGTTGGCGCTAAATTAGCAAAGGGTACAATTTCATATTTTACCAAATCAGAAACAAAGCGACGGCGTGCCATACAAGAATAAATAAAAAAACTTTCAACATTAATAGAATGTACCTTTAAAGGATTCATGACTATTTTTTCTGCTTTTCCAATACCAAAATATACTTCTGTGCCCTCTAACAAATTCCCGGCAAAACTTAAACTTCCATCAGAATGTTTTTCAATAATTGCTCTTGCAACCATGATACCATTTTTTTTCATAATAAGAGGAAATTCTATCCCTGTTGCCGGTAAATCATTTGTGACCTGTGAACCTAAATATTTTTTATAAAAATTCACTGCCGTTATATTGTCTATTGTATATACTCTGTTTTTTTCTGATTTGGTGATAGTGTGTTTTCGTCCGACTTTACTCCAGCCAAAATTATACAAACTCTTTACATGTAACACGTCAGAATCAAAAGATACTGCTACTGCCCCTTTGTCATACAGTTGGCTTTGCAAGCCGACATAGCAATTTTCAAACTTTGCATTGTCTCCTGAGAGACCACCAGCAACTTTCACATGCGGTGCAATAGAATAGATGCCGTTTAGAAACTCTTCTCCATTACATAAAATACCATCAGCAAATACAATCAGCAGTTTTGTTTTTGGTGTTACAAGTTTTTTTGCAAGTGCCACCCCATTGTCAAAAGCAGAATTTTCTTGGGCATATGCAAGTTTTAATTCTGTTGCATCAAAAGTTGATATAGATACTACTGTCGTGAACCCAAATACTTTTCCTTCATAAATCTCTCCATCAGTGGAGGAAGCTATAATTTTTGCATTTTCAAATTTTGATTCTAAAAAACGTAAAATATCTTCAAATCTTTTTTTATTCTGTCCCGAAAATACCTGAATGAGGACAGAAGTACTTTTTGTAATTTCTTCATAATTTTTGTTAAAAATTCCAGATAAATTATCATTATCTATACGATAATTATATGTCTTCATCACATAATTCCTTTCTCGGTTCACAAAAATAATATCCTTGCGAGTATTCGATTCCAAGGTTTTGCACTATATTTTGAACCTTTTGAGAATGTACATATTCTGCTATAACTTCTGCACCGATACTTTTTGCAAAGTCATTTATGGTTTTTACGATAGAATAACTCTTTGCATTTGTATCAATATTTTTTACAAAACTTCCATCTATTTTGATAAAATCAACATTCATAGAGTGAACCCTTCCAAAATTAGAATTTTCCGCTCCAAAGTCATCTATGGCAATGTTAAACCCCATTTCTTTAAGTTCTATTAATTGCTTTAGTGAATTTTTAGCACCTATTATGCTTATCCCTTCCAATACTTCTAAAATAACACGGGAAGGATCTACTCTGTGCTCTAAAAGTTTATCTGAAAAATATTTTTTAAGATAATTACTGTTTAAATCAAATTCTGTAATATTAATTGAGAACATATAGTCATTCTTTTGAAAAACTTTGAATGATTTATCTATCATGATTTTTGTTATTTCCGGAATAACTCCTATTGTCTGGGCTATATCAATAAATTCAAAGGGTGAGTAGAGTCTATTCTCATCTACTATTCTTGCTAAACATTCGTATTTGTATATCTTCTTTGTCCGATTGTCTACAATTGGCTGAAAATAAGGAATAACATGATTATGTGCAAGGGCATTTCTTATAATTGGAGAATATTTCTGTATTTGAGCCTGTAGTTTTTCAATACGCAAATCTTTACTGTAAATTTTAAGAGTATTTCCACCTTGTTCTTTCGCTTCTTTCAAGGCAATATAGGCATGCTTTAAAAGCGTTTGACTCTCTTTTGCTATGGCAATTGTGACTGTAAACCTAATATTGTTGTCAGGTAGTTTTACAATCGAATCCGCTATGGTTTTTTGCAAATCTTGTGCAAATTCAAGTGCTGTTAATGCATTACATGTAATAGCAAATTCGTCATTTCCCAAGTAAAACAAATCAGAATTTGCTCTCTTGTTTTTAACTAATAATTGCGATAAAAATAAAATAACTTTATCACCATAATCATATCCATGTACAACATTAATACTGTCAAAATTATCTACGTCAAGTAAAAGGAGTGCTTTATTACTGCTGCTTTTTTCTAAAACCTTTTGAAGGGCAAAACGGTTTTGAAGACCGGTCAATATATCGGTTACAGCTTGTTCTTGTATAAATTTTGTTTTTTTATCAACTTCTTCTTCGAGTTTTTTTCTATAATTTTTCATTATTTTATTGGATGTGATACTATCTGCCACCTTTTGAATAGTAAATAGAACTTTGTCCATTTTAATAGGCTTTAATAAAAAACCATCGACACCCAGTTCTATAGCATTGAGCAGATAATTAGAAATATTATATGCAGAAATAATAATAATTTTTTGCATAGGATTATCTTGTTTTATACGCTCACTTAACTCAAGTCCATCCATTTTAGGCATGCTGATATCTGTAAAAATAATATCATACTGGGAATTTTGATATTTTTCCCAAGCTTCTTCTCCATTATACGCAACATCTATATATTCAAAAAGTATATCAAATATCATTGTTATTTGTTCTCTGACAACAGCTTCATCTTCGACATACAATATCCGCATATCTTTTGTCTGTTCTGATAAAACCTTTACCTGATTGCTCATTATAGCTTCCTTGCTGCCAAACTAGGCAGTTTGCTTAACAAAATTGTATTACTATATATTTAAAATACAACTTAAAACATCTATTTCAGTTAAATCACAAAATAATATATGTGAAATCGCCATTTTAGCTTTACTGTTTGCTAAATAATAGTATTATTCAAAAAAATATTGGAAGAAACTGTCTTGAAAAAAATACTCTTTTTACTCTCCTGTGCATCATCATTGCTTTTGGCATCTTTTGAGGGGAAAATTGTAGATGAAAAAACACTGCAGCCGGTAGTATCTGCTTTTATCAGTGACTCAAAAACAACTGTCAAAAGTGATGAGAATGGTTCGTTTTTTATAGATTCAGGCGAAAAAACATATCATATCAAAGCATACGGATACAGACCATATACATTTACATCTGACGCAAATACAACTACATTTAAACTCGAACCTATTCATGTAAAAGCGCTTTACCTGACATTTTGGGGAGCCAGTAACAATTCCGGTACACTGAAAAAAATACTGCATCTTATAGATACAACAGAAGCAAATGCCGTGGTGGTAGATGTTAAAAATGAATATGGTTCTACCCAGTTTTGGACTGGTTTTAAGCAGGCAAATGAATATGGTGCATACAAACAGCGGACAAACAGAGATATTGAAAAATTTATAAAGACCATGAAAGAGAGACACATTTATACTATTGCCAGAATTGTCACCTTTAAAGATGAACTGCAGGCTTCTCACAATATTGACTATGCCATCAAAAAAAATACAAAAATATGGAGAAATCATGACAATATGGCCTGGGTGGACCCTTTTGACAAACGTGCACACAATTATGCCATATCTATTGCCGAAGAAGCTGCAAAAGTCGGTTATGATGAAATCAACTTTGACTATATTCGTTTTCCTGCAAAAAAAGGCTTGCAGTTTTGTCAACAAAGCACACAGCCAAACCGGATAAAAACAATAGAGCGGTTTTTACAAAAGGCACAAAAACGATTAAAAAAATATGGTGTTTTCATTTCTGTTGATACCTATGGAAATATTTGCTGGGCAAAAGATGACAATGGGATTGGTCAGACTGTGACATCACTCGCAAAGCATGCGGACTATTTATGCCCTATGCTTTATCCTTCAGGCTTTTCAAGCGGTTCTTTTTATTTTAAATATCCGGCAAAACATCCCTATGAAGTTGTCTATCGAAGCATAAAAAAGATTCAAGACAGAATTCCAAGCAATAGAGTACGCCCTTGGCTACAGTATTTTAGAGATTACACTGCTTCAAAAAAAGAGTACAAAAGAGAAGAAGTACAGGCGCAAATACGAGCAGCAGACGATATAGGTACAAACGGATGGATGCTCTGGTCTCCTTCAAGCAAATATCACCAGGCATATTTACGAAGATAGGTGGATATTTTTGAGTTTTGTTCTTAAGTTTTTTGCATCAGGTAAATAGTTTTCGACCAGGTCATGAAAATCTTTTGAATGGTTCATATGGACAAGATGTGCGAGTTCGTGGACTATCACATAATCTATCAGCTCTTTATGCACTTTTATCAGTTGGGTATTAAGTGTAATTATTTTTGCAGAACTACAGCTTCCCCATCTGCTTTTCATTTTTCTGAACTTTAAGGTTTTGTACTCCAGATGCATAATATCCGCAAAATATCTGACTCTTTGCGGCAGATACTCCTGTGCCATGTATTTATAAAAATTATCATACGCAGACAAAACTTTTGTCTTGTTTGATGTTTGCAGACGCTGCAGTTTTTTTCGTAAGTACTGTGCTTCGTCACTGTCTATACTGTAAATTTCACCAAAGAGCAGCACTTCATCTTCAAGGTTTACATGTAATGTTTTGTGCAAAGAATTTTTATGCAACTGTTTTCGGATCCATGACTCTTTTTCATGAAAAAAATCTACAGCATAGCGTTCTTGTTTACAGGGTGTCTTTATCACTATACTTGAATCATGATGTACCCGTATATAGCTGTGTTTGAGTTTTGGTGCATAAATGAGTGTAGCACACAACTCTTTACATGTAATGGTTTTATGCATAAGGAATTGGGTCATGCACTCCTGCTTTTTCAAAACCATTGAGCCGGAGTCTGCAGCTGTCACATACACCACAGGCTTTGTCTTCGTTTTTATAGCAACTCCAAGTAAGCTCCAGCGGAACATCTAAATTCAATGCCTCTTGTACGATTTGAGATTTTTTAAGATGCACCAGCGGCATTTTTATCTCTATATTGGTGTCATCTTTTGTACCTAAATTAATTGCTTTTTGCATAGCCTGTATATACTCTTCTCTACAATCCGGATACCCGCTGCTGTCTTCTTCAACAACACCTATACTGATTGCCTCTGCTCCCTCTTTTTCAGCTATTGCTGCGGCCATAGAGAGAAAGATTCCGTTTCTAAAAGGTACATAAGTTACCGGAACACCCTCTTCTACTCCGTCTGTAGGTACTTCTATGCTTGTGTCTGTCAGTGCAGAAGCACCAAGTTGTTTAAAAAAGTCCAAATTTAAAATATATTTTTGCTTTACATGTAAACTTTGACATATATTTTCAAAACATGCAAGCTCTTTTGCCTGTGTTCTCTGGTCATAATTGAAATGAACCGCTATAATTTCATAGCCTGCATTTTGCATCATATAGGCACTTAGAGTAGAGTCCATCCCTCCGCTCATTATGCAAACAGCTTTTTTATTTGTGTTATTTTCTTTTTTCATGGTACAATTTTACCATAAGTGTTATATACTTTAGTATTTCAAACAAGGAGGAAGTTATGGAAGTATCATCTTCAACACAAACTTCGTCAGGGCTGGGACAAACAGATATTATGAAAAAAGCACAGGATGTGCAAGCACAGCAGATAGAAAAGATTCTTCAAAGTGCACAGGAACAGTCAAAACAGATGACGGCACAAAAAACAGGTGTAGGAAGCAATCTTAATATTACAGGTTAAATTTCTCCTCTTTCTTGGCAGATGTTTTCTCATCTGCTATAATTCCACTTATGATAGATATTGACAACAAAACTTCTTTTGAAGTAAACAACACACTGCTCCAAAAAATTGCTTCAAGTATAACCAACAAAGATATAGAACTTATCATTACTACAAATGATGAAATACAACAAATAAATAAAGAGTATAGAAATATAGACAAACCAACCGATGTACTCAGTTTTCCCTATGAAGAGATGCCTATGAGTCCACTTGGAAGTATTGTTGTTTCTTATGACCTGGTACGCGAAAAAGCAAAAGAGTTTAATCATACACAAGAAGATGAATTTACACTCCTTTTTATACACGGTCTTTTACATTTGCTTGGATATAATCATGAAACTGATGATGGTCAAATGCGGCAGGAAGAGGAACGGCTCATCAATGAGTTTGCGCTCCCTGAAAGTTTAATAATAAGAACACAAGGATAAAAATGGATTATATTATATTTATAGCGGCAATGGCTGCTTTGATTTACGGAGCAGATTTTATTATTAAAGAGTCGGAGAGAATTGCACTGCATTTTAACATTTCACACTTTGTCATCGGTGCAACTTTGGTGGCTTTTGGAACATCTTTACCTGAAATGGCAGCATCAATGGTAGCTTCAGCTCACGGAAAAAGTGATATGGCTGTTGCCAATGTTGTAGGAAGTGTAATTTTTAACATTACTTTGGTTTTGGGTGTCGTTTTCATGATAGCAAAATCAATGAATCCGGACAGAGACCTTTTTTCAAAAGACAGCGCATGGGTTATTGTTCCTTTGGTTATCTTTTTTATTATGACACTTGATGGAAAAATCAGCCGTATTGACGGTGCTCTGTTTTTACTTATGATGGTTTCATATCTTATATTTTTATTTTCAAGTAATAAAGAAGAACTTGAAATTGAAATTGACGAAACATTGGAAAAAGAAAAATTCAACTGGTCAAAAAGTGCTGTACTGCTGGGCATCGGTTTTGTTTTAACAATCGGAGGCGCGAATTTTGTTGTTGAAAGCGGTACAAGTATCGCAAGAAGTTTACATGTAAGTGAGTGGATTATCGGTCTGTTTTTAATCTCTTTGGGTACTTCTTTGCCAGAACTAGTTGTCTCTCTTGTAGCAGTAAAAAAAGGAAATGCTGAGATGAGTATAGGAAATATCATCGGCTCTAATGTAGCCAACTTTTCTATGGTTTTGGGCGGTGCGGCACTTTTGAATCCACTCAGTGTCAATCTGGCAGCTACAAAGTTTGATATGCTCATTTTGGCGGCGGCATCCATTGCTTTGCTTTTTGTTTTGGCAAATAAACTTTACAACAAAGCCGGTGGTATATTTCTTCTGATAATTTTAGCACTTTTTATTCAAAATTCTTTTGCATAAAAGTTATAGAGCTGCCCTTATTTTTTTTTGATGTATCCAAGCTCTAAAAGCCTGTTATATATGTCAGAAACAATGGAACCTGCTGCATGCCCACCGTGCCCACCGTGTTCTACCATAACAGTAACGATATACTGGGGATGTTTATACGGTCCATAGCTTGTGAACCATGCATGTGATCTTTTATAGTAAGAGAGTTCATGTTCCTGCTTTCTTTTTAAAATATCCTGTTTGATTCCTATAACCTGTGCTGTTCCAGTCTTACCTGCTATTTTTACTTTTGTATGCACATAATTTGTAGCAGTTCCATGAGGAGAATTACATACCTGATACATCGCTTTTTGAATGATAGGAAGTTTTTTTAATTCAACTTTATTGAGTACATTTTTATAGGTAATTTTATATTTTTTATCTCCAATCATAGAAACAAAATGCGGAGTAGGTAATTTTCCTGTCGCCATCAGTGCAGTTTCTCGAGCAATTTGTATAGGGGTTACAAGAAAATCACCCTGTCCGATTGCCATGTTGGCCGTTTCACCGATATTCCATATTTTATGATACTTTCTAAGTTTCCATTCACGGGAGGGAACAACTCCAATAAATTCATTGGGTAAATCTATGCCTGTTTTTTTGCCAAAACCATAACGCTTTAACCCTGCACTCATTTTTTTATTGCCTAAAACCAAACTTCCTTTATAAAAAAAGTCATCACAACTCTCTCGTATGGCTTTTGTTATGTTGGTATGCCTGTGTCCTTTTTTCTTCCAGCATCGAAAAGTTCTTCCACCTAACTTAAGGTTTGAACGACAATCAACACTCCAGTGTTCATTGAGATCCGTCGTTATATACAAAAGTCCTAAAAGAGGTTTGATAGTCGATCCTGGAGGATAGAGCCCGTGTGTCATTTTGTTTGTAAATGGATGATCAAGACTTGATGAAAGTTCATCATACATTTTATAAGACATTCCGGAGACAAAAATATTTAAATCATAATTCGGAAAGCTCCCGGCAGCCAAAATGGAACCGTCAACATTCATAACGATTACTGCACCGACCTTGCCTTTAAAAAGTTTTGTTATATATTTTTGCAATTCCATATCAAGTGTGAGTTTGAGTTTTCTTTCTTCATCTGGACTTGTATAACTCAACTCTTCAACTTCTTGATTGTTCGCATTGACTTTTATCTTTTTTACTCCCGGTGCACCCTGCAGATAGGAGTTGTAGTATTTTTCAAGACCTGTCTTTCCAGTGTAGCCTATAAGATCAAGCAGAGGATCTTTGTCAATATCTTTTTGATTTGCGCGAGAAACATAGCCTATCATATGTGCAGCAATATTTTTGTACGGATAGTACCTTTTGGGCGCAGGAAGAACTTTAATGTTTTTACGAAGGTTTAACATAGAATAAACCGGCATCATTTTTTCATACGGTACAAAGTGGACAACATCTATAAAATTATGATTATAGTAGGAGTCTTTTTTTCTGTAGTTTTTAATAATTTTTTCTTTGTCCAAATCAGGAAATGCTTTGAGTAAAAAAGCAATTGCATCATCAAACTCATTTCTATTTTTTTTTAACAACAAATGAGGCGCAAGTTCTATTTTAAAACCAAGTTGGTTAATTGCTATAGGACGATTGTTTCTGTCAATTATTTCACCTCTGACAGGTGCTATCTGTTCATGCTTGATTGTGTTTTGCAAAGAGAGTCTGCTGTAGTAACTGTTTGACTCAATGGCTAAAGAAAAGACACGTACAATGAGCGCCAGCCAGATTGATATAAATACAAAAATAATAAATTTTATTTTCATAACAGACCTATTAAAAAGAATTCAATTACTATATAGTATACTATATAGTAATTAATATTTGGTGCCGGTAATAAAAAAATATTTGACAGTAATGTCAGAAACAAGAAATAGCCGAGGTAGACAAGTGTGACTGTTGCAGCACGAATACATATACTGCAATTTGAGTTTTTTACAATTTTTGGCATAATAATCTTGTAAAGTATGTAAAAGTAGACGACTGAACTCAAAAGGATATAACCATAGTTCGCTTCAAAGACGACAAGACAAAGTACTGTTACAAAAACAGACAGTGCATCATCTTTGTCAAGAGCTCTGGCAAAAAGTATGTACAAAAGTGTCAGCATTGGGGGTAAAAACGGATAAATAGTGCCCAGACTGTCATACAATACAAAAAATATTATATAAAAGAGTGAGATTACAGGTTTTTGATGAGAGATACTTCGTTGCATATCGGAAAGTGTTTACATTTAATACAATCAGCCCAAATTTTATGTTCAGGAAGAGACTCTTTTGGGATTTCTATAAACCCCAGTCTTTCAAAAAAAGACTGTTTGTAGGTAAGGCTTAACACTTTTTGAAGACCAAACACTCTGCCTTCATCAAGTGCACAAGCAACTAAATTTTCTCCTATTTTCTGCCCGCGAAATCCCTCTTTGACAACCAAAGAGCGTATTTCACCAAGATATCTTGTATGGATATGAAGCGCCGTAAAACCAACAAGCTCAGCGTCTAAAAAAGCCAAAGTATATGAACGGATATTTGTTGCTATTTCATCTTCATTTCTTTCTAATATGATACCGCTTTGCACTTCCGGTTGTACCAGTTCCCTCATTTTCTCAATATCTGAGAGTTTCGCCTTGATGTAGTCAACCTTCATCTGTTTTCTCTTGCAATATGTCATAAATCACTTGAACAATCTTATGGATTCCTCTTTTTTTTGCACTTGAAACCATTAAAGCATTTGGAAACTCTTTTCGAAGGGCACTCTGTTCTTTTTGATTTAACTTGTCTATTTTTGTAAAAATCTGAATGATATACTGATTTTCTCTGGCAGTTCTAAAAAGAAAATCACTCACAGCAGTATCTATTTCCAAGTGAGGATGTCTGGAGTCTATAAGATGTATAAAAATCTTTATCTCTTCTCTGTTGGCTATATAGTCTGTCAGGTTCTTTTCCCAGTCACTTTTCATGGATTTAGCAACTTTTGCATAGCCAAAACCAGGTAAATCTACAAATTTTGCTACAACTTTATTAGAGGTTTCTCGGTCCAAAAAAGTAACATCAAAATAGTTTATAAGCTTTGTTTTTCCCGGTGTGGAAGAGACTTTAGCCAATCCTTTATGATTTGTCAAAGCATTGAGCAGTGAACTTTTTCCAACATTTGAGCGTGCCATAAACACTACTTCATTCTGCTCTTCGGACTCCGGAGCTGCATTGACATTCGGAGCCGATGTTATAAACTTTGCATCAACAATGTCTATCATTTTTTTTCCTTTTCGTCTTTGATGTCAAATATCATTATGACAGGCTCTTTTGCAACACCTTTGGCATAAGCTTTTCCGCTTATGGCCTGCAAAATAACTTCATCACCGAAAATCTCTTTTTTGTCATCAAGTTGCTGCAGGTGAACATTTCCAAAAAAATGATACTCTTTTTTTAACGGCAGATAGACTACTTTTTGAGCTACACCTCTGTAATTTGCGCCTTCTGCTGTTTTAATTACAAAAGAGGCATTTCCAACCGCTACAAATTTTGTAGGCTTGTTGTTTTTATCTGTATATACAGTCACCTTGGAAGCATTGAGTTCGTCATTGACTTTTTTGATTCTTACATGTCCGGTAAAGACTGAAATACCTTTGTTTTGATCGCCTCTGAACTCATCCGCTTTAATTTTAAGCTCCTGTGAAAAGAGTAGAGTCTGTAGAAAAAGTGTTAGTATAAGTAGATATTTCATCTATTTTTCCTCTTTTAATTGATATATGGCAACAACATTTTTAGAATAAATCTTTTTTGAAATATTGTTGTATTTTATATAATCACCAGTGACAATATTATCATTCAGGTAAGCTGTATATTTCGTATCACTGATGACATCTGCTGTTTTTTTATTATACAGTGCTTTTTGGCTTTTGAATGTCAAACCGTCTTCTCTCACATAGGCGACATGACCGTTTAACTCTACAATTTCATTTTTATAGACCCCAAAATCAGAAACCATATTGGCAATATATTTTTTTGAATTATCTGTATAATCCATATCTGCAATTGTATATCTGTCAGCATATCTTGTACTTGTACTGCCAAGAAGTATTGTTGATAAACCTGCAGTGTTGAGTTCATACATGGTGAAATCACTCAGTTCAAATAAAGGAACATCTTTAAAATGGTGTATTTTTACATCCATTGGTTTAAACATAAAGAATATTACCAGTAAAACAGTGATAACAAAAGTTAAAAAGATATTGATATTAATAACTTACTCCTTACAACCAAACCGATAAAAATGCTTCTTTTTGGTCGTTTTCTTCTACTAAAATATCTATCATCTCTCTTACCGCACCATTACCGCCACTTTTTGAAAGTACTGTATTGACAATTTTTTTAATCTCATCGTGCCCGTCACTCGGTGTAAAACTTCTGCCTGCAAGAGAGAGCATATTGTAGTCATTCAAATCATCACCGATTACAGCGACTTCATAAAACTGTAAACCCAAGGAAGCAACAATCTCTTTTATGACACGTTCTTTGTCTCGTATACCTTGATAGAGATGCTGCACTCCAAGTTCTTTGGCTCTTTTTTCAACTATAGGAGAATTTCTGCCCGTAATGATAGCCACATGGTTTCCTGTTTTTATCCAGGTTGTTATGCCCAGTCCGTCTTTTACATTAAAGTTTTTACTCTCATACCCTTCGGCTGAGTATATAAGTTTACCATCAGTTAAACAACCGTCAACATCCAACACTATTAGTTTAATCATAAAACATCTTTTGTACTTGGTATACCAATTCTTTCATTCTTTGCCGTAGCACGTCTGAGTGCCACTGCAACTGATTTAAAAGCCGCTTCTATGATATGGTGCTTATTCTTCCCGCGACACTCTATAATGTGCATGCTGATTCTGGCATTCAGAGCTAAAGCACGAAAAAATTCCTCAACAAGTTCTGTATCGAACTGCCCTACTTTTCCGCTGACATTGAGTTCATACACCAAAAACGGGCGATTGCTTAAATCCAAATCACAAGAGACGCATGCCTCATCCATGACTATGTTTGCACTTCCAAAACGCTCCATATTTTTTACAGGATAAATCGCCTGAGCCAGTAGTGAACCAAGAACAATTCCTACATCTTCCACACTGTGATGGTCATCAATGTGTGTATCGCCTTTACATGTAATATCCAAATCAATTAACGAGTGCTTGGAAAAACTCTCCAGCATGTGGTCTAAAAAGCCTACACCTGTGTCTATATTGCTCTTTCCAGTTCCGTTAATGTCCAATGCTACTGTAATGTCTGTCTCTTTTGTTGTTCTGGTTTTTGTAATCATTTTTAATCCTCTCTCACTATAAATGCACCTTTAAAAATGCCGTTTGCTTTGTAGTCTCTTGCTTCTTGTTCACTTTTAAAGCCCTTGAGCCAGACTTTGAACATTCTTCCGTTTGGTGTTTGCATATCTTTGATGACTGTTGTGTATCCGTCTGTATTGTTATATTTTTCTTGTGTTTTTATTGCACCGTTTATGTTTGAAAAAGAGGCTATCTGCAATGCGAAACTACTTAATTCCACACTTTTAGGTGATTTTTTCAACTGTTTTTTATTTGGTATTTTGTTTTTACCCTTTCCTGCAAAACCAAGTACTTCAAGAGTTACAGGAGCAGTTCCCGTCCCTATCATATCTATTTTTGAAGCAGCCGCTTTTGAGAGGTCTATAATTCTTGTCGAGACAAAAGGACCTCTGTCATTTATGCGCACAACTGTACTTTTGCCGTTTCTTCTGTTGGTCACTCTGACGATTGTATTCATCGGTAGTGTTTTATGTGCAGCCGTCATATCCCACATATTGTATCGCTCACCATTGGATGTAAACTTTCCGTGAAAATTTGGACCGTACCAGCTTGCATTACCGCGAAATCTGTCCCCGACACTTACAACTGTCGGATAGTATCGCTTGCCATGCACAACATAAGGTCGCATTGTCGGATGCGAATATTTTGTTTCATTGTAGTAAGTTGGTTCAGAATGTTTATAATGCCTGTAGCTGTTTGGACCTCGCGTACTGCATCCGCTTATAAACAAAACAATACCGGCTAAAAAAAACAAAAACAGCTTATTCATACAGTTTTAACCTCTCACCGACCCGGATCAAAGAGCCTTTGATATTGTTTTGTGCCCGTATATTTTTAATACTGATTTTATGAGCTCTTGCGATAGAACCTAAAGAGTCTCCTTTTTTAACCATATAATAATGCTTGCTTTTAAACTTTTGATGTTTAATACTTTTCGCTATAGGAATAATAAGCTTTTGCCTGATTCGCAAACGATTTGTTCGCAACTTGTTGAAATCTTTTATAACCTTGTATGAAACACCATACTTTTTACCGATACGAGAAAGGTTTTCTCCACGCCTCACTACATGTACCTTGTAAATATTCTGCATAGGTTCTTTGTAATATTTTTGTTTATACTCTGAAAGTTTGATATAAGGTATGTATACGTCATATCCATCAGCATAGGGTGGAACGAAATCATACTTTAAATGCCTGTTGAGCTTTCTGAGGTCTTTTAACGGAATATGAATCAGCTTTGAGAGCCGTGACAATGACTCTCCTCGAGGTAATTTCACAGTAGCAATCGAGTAGGCATTCGCACGATTTAAAAGATACTCATACTCACTGTGCAGCATATACTGTTCATCACTGCCTATGAGTGCAAGGGCAACGATTTTGCGTATATAGTAGCGGCTCTCTCTTGGAATATAGTGCTTTTTTGGATTCAGTAAAACTGACAATTTATCTGTTTTTGCTCTTCTGATAGCCTTGCTTAATGCACCGCCACCACAGTTATAGGCAATAGCAGCCAAATACCACTTTCCAAATCGCTTGTGCAGTGCTGAGAGGTATTTCGCCGCAGCTTCCGTTGACTTTATTAGGTCACGCCTCTCATCTACATACTCATCAATCTTGAGATGAAACAGTTTTCCTGTTGCAGGCATAAATTGCCATAATCCCGCTGCTCTTTTATTGGAGTAAGCCTTTGTATGAAAATTTGATTCAGCCATAGCAAGATAGAGAAATTCCTGGGGAACATTGTATTTTGAAAGCGTACTTTTAATAGCGGGAATAAAGAGATAGGCATCTTCCATCGCTTTGAAGAAATGCTTATCTCTTGACAATGTTTTGGCTTTCATTCTGTTCATTACAGGGTCATACAAAAATGACGGTTCGATATCAAACGAGTCTAACAAAGCCAACTCTTTGTTATAATTTGATTCATAGGTCAAATTTGCCATCAGTAACAAAGGAAAACATAAGGTTAATATAAATTTAATCATAGACAACTTTTTAATTTTAATTTATGCTATTTTATCTAAAATAGTATTAAAAAAAGTTGTGGCTGTATTAATATTAAGAAATATGAAAGAGTTTTAGGGCATTTTCTGTTGTTATTTTTTCGATTTCCTCTCTTGGAATTTCTAAAATTTCTGACATTTTTTGCGCTACAAAAGTCGTATAAAGCGGTTCATTTCGCTCACCACGATGCGGTGTCGGTGTCAAATACGGTCCGTCGGTCTCTATAATAAGCTTCTCTTTTGGAATACGTGGTAGTATGTTAACCAGCTTTTTTGCATTTTTAAAAGTCAACACACCGCCTATACCAAAGTAAAAGTTTTCATTTGCAAGACTTAACAGTTCATCATCTGCATTAAAACAGTGCAAAACTCCACCTACTTCACCGGCATTATGTTCTAAAAGCAGCATTTTGGCATCATGTGAAGCATTGCGAATATGCACTATCAACGGTTTTTTATGTTTTTTGGCAAATTCTATTTGCGCTACAAACACCTTTGCCTGCGCCTCTTTCTCTTTTTGCTTCTCTTCATCACTGCCTTCAAGACGAAAGTAATCCATACCACATTCACCAATGGCAACACACTTTTCATGCCCTACATATTTTTCAAAGTAACTTAAATCAAAACCTTTAATATCATAAGGATGCACCCCAATAGCAAAGTATACATCATCATAACGCTCAGCAATACCAATGGCTTTTTCCAAGGTGCTTAAATCTGCTCCGGGAATGATAAAACGCTTCACCCCGCCCTTTCTTGCACGCTCTAGCACTGCATCCAAATCTTCATCGTATCGTTCATCATCCAAATGTATATGGGTATCAATTATCATTTTTCTCTTCTCTTATTTTCTTTACATGTAATATGTTTCGTATCATCAAAAATATAAAAAACGCAGATACTAAAACAGAACCGCCTGCCAGAAGCATATTGCCAGAATTATAAAAATTGTAGGCTAAAAATAGCCCGACAATGGAAATCACGAAACACATTTACTTGCCTCCAGCAGCTCTTTTGCAAATTTTTTGGCTTCCTCTGAGATACTTTCACCGCTTATAATTCTGGCTATTTCATCTACGCGTTCATTCATGTTGAGCTCTTTTGTTTTTGATATTTTACCATCTTTATAGACTAAAAAGTGCTGATCACCCATAGAAGTAAGCTGTGGCTGGTGTGAAATCACAAAAATCTGAAAATGTTTTGAGAGCTGTTTGAGCACTTTTGCCACACTCATAGACTCTTCACCACTCAGGTTTGCATCTATTTCATCTAGCATTAAAACACCGCCGTTACTGCTCATAAACTCTGATTTTAAAGCCAGTACAGCCAAACGAAGCCTGTTAAACTCTCCTGTACTTATTTTGGAAAGTTCTGTATCATCTAGTTCTATCTCTAGTTTATCCTGTCCGTGCACATCATATTCAACTCTGTTTATATGAATTTTTGCATTGCGCAAATATAAACTGTTCAAATAGTTGTTCAAATCTTTTTCAAACGCACCCAACGCTTTTTCCCGCAAGGCACTCAGCTCATCAGCAAGCTCTTTTACCTCTGTTGAGAGTTTTTCGTACTTTACATGTAAGTCATTCTTTTCTACTTCTATATTTTCATATTTTTGCAGTTCCAACTCTTTTTGTTTTTTGTACTCCAAAGCCTCTTCTATGCTTCCATACCGTCGTTTGAGTCCGCTTAGCTCTTCTATGCGGTTAAGTACCTCTTCCACATCAACTTCCTCAAGTGCGCTAAAACGCTCCTGTGCACTTTCCAAAATGTTTCTAAGCTCATTCATCGCATCATCAAAAAAACCGCTCTGCTCATCCAAGGCTTCCAAGGCGGAAGAAACCAGATGTTCATAATTGAAAATCTCATTTGCGGACTCAATACTGCCTAAAACCTTCTCTTTTTTGGAGAGTTCTTTTTTTATGCGTAACAGCTCTTCATCTTCACCGGCACTCGGGTTTATGTCTTGTATTTTTTTGATCTCATAGGCTGCAAACTCTTTAAGCTCTACTATTTTTCTCTCTTCTTCAGCTATTACATGTAAAGCTTTTTTGACCTCTTTGTACGCTAAAAAACTCTTTTGATATTTTTCTTTTAGTTTTGTAATTTTTTGAGACTTCGCCCCTGCTCTGTTGTCCAAAATATCAAGTAGGTTTTCATTTTCAAAATCACTAAAGTCTTTCAAACTCAAATGCCGCAAATAATTTGCAGCAACCAAAGAAATAGACTTTTTTGAAAGGCTTTGATTGTTTATAAAATAGCGTGACTTCTCTTTTTTGATATGCTTAAATACATTTGGCTCATCATTTTGAATGCCAGTCTGCTCCTCATCAATCTCCCAAGTAACACTGCTCTCACAAATACTGGCATCACAAGAAGTCCCACCCACAGATGCCAAAATAGACTCCATAAGTATAGACTTCCCGCTCCCGCTGG
>JALSKR010000094.1 GCA_026988735.1 Sulfurimonas sp. | reverse complement strand
TTTTCGATTTTTTCAAAGATACCCACACCATAATCTTCATGAACTACATAATCACCTGCTTTCAAATCATCCAAAAGAATAGAGGTTTTTCTTCTGCGGCGTTTTTTATCTGCCTTGTTCAGGGATATAACCAGCTCATCAGGTGTAATAATATTTAATATATAAGGAGCCTCTACAATGGTTACATCTGTTGTATCATAAATGCCGGCCTGTTTTATTGTTGCATTGTTTGCTGCAATGAGCGTTACTTTCTTGTTTGGATGTACTTTTAAAAGCTGCGCAGGATTGACAACAACCAGCTCTTTGACGGCATCGTTTTCTTCTAACAATTCAAGATCAAAAGCATCCCTTGGAAGCTGCGGATTGTTTATGCCGTAGGCATCTTTGAGTATATTGTCCAGGTTTCTGACAAGCTTGGCATTTTTGCCTGCTAAAAAATCCTCTGCCAGTTCATCAAGATGCCAAAATCCCAAAGAGGCCACATCTTTGTTGAGTGCATCAAATTCACTCTTTTGTATTTTTTGATGCAATTCATTGTAGGATGCTTCATCCAGAGCATAAAAAGCGCTTCGGATTTCTACACTTTCCAAATCATCACCGAGTGTTCTTTGTGTTTCAAGTGCAAAAGATTTTATCTGTTCTATTTCATTGTCAAAGAGGGAAATTCTTATCGGATTCTCTGAAGAAGGCACAAAAATATCAATAATATCTCCGCGATGAGAAATTTCGCCTGCAACCTGTACCATATCAACAAAAGTGTATCCCCAGTAAAGCATCTGCTCTTTAAACTCTTTGAGATTGATCTCTGCGCCAAATTCAAGCCTCATCTCACCGAGCAGCTCTTTTTTTGGCAAGGGAAAAAGAAGTGTTTTTAAAGGAGATATTACAAGTGGTTTTTTTACAGAAAAATAGTATTTTCTTAAAGCAAAACAGAGTTCGTGCAACTCCTCTTTGTAAGAGCGTAAATCATCACCGTAACTTGGTCTGAAATCTGGAAAAACAACAACATCGCGTCCAAAAAACTTTGCTACATTTTCAAGTTCGTATGCCTCTTTTGCGTCTTCACATACCAAAACTTCAAGTGCATCTTTGTGTGCATTGTTTTTAAAATGATTAAATAAAATTGCCTGTGACATTACTTTCTTGTTTCATTTGTTAATGATTTTTGAGCCGTATCTTTTACGATGGAGTTGCCCTGAAAAATACCTTTTGCCTCTATGACAAGTTCAAGCGAGGTAATCTCACCGTTTACATGTCCGGCTGCTTTTATCTCGACACGCTCAGCATGTATACTCCCCTCAACCAGTCCTTGAACCACGAGACGCTTTGTTGTGATATCGCCTTTTACATGTCCGTTTTTACCAACATTCACCTCTTTGGAAGACTTTATCAACCCTTCTAACTTTCCATCTATATAAAGATTACATGTAAGTTCTATTTCGCCTTTGATTGTAGCTCCGGCTGTGATAATTGTTGTGTTTGCGTCTGTTTTATCACTTTTATCCGTGACGTTGCCATTATTAAAGATTGCCATGGTACCTTTTTCTCCTTTTTAAATATTTCATTATAATTCTGCTGTGTCCATTTTATAAAATAATACGGATTTAATGCACGATGAATAAAGCGTATTTCATAATGCAGATGCGGTCCGTTGCTCATTCCGGAGTTTCCTGAATAGGCAATTAAATCACCTTTTTTTACAAACTGGCCTGATTTTATCACAATTTTGTTTAAATGCCCAAAATACGACTTAAAACCATATACATGTTCGAGTATGACAAGTTTTCCAAAACCGCTGCGCCTGTGCAATCCTGCCCATTCAACAATACCGTCAGCCGTTGCATACACAGGCGTGTTGAATTTTGCCTTCATATCACTTCCCCGATGAAACTCTTTTTTATGCAGTGTGGGGTGTATTCTGTACCCGAATTTGCTTGTAATTCCATGGTATTTTACAGGGGATCCGCTTGGTATGAGTTCTAACAGTGTTGCTCTGTGCGATGAACTGAGCATTGTCATATTTACTCTTTCGGCTAAAGATTCATCCGCAAGAGGTTTGAGCCCTATGAGGGTTTCAATCTGAGACAAAGAGTCTGAAAGTTCATCAAGCTCTTTTTCTTTTGCCAAAAGTGAATGTGTTGTGTTTTTCATCTCTTTTTGCAAGGCTTGATTTTGACGCAACATCTCTTTATATGCCTGTGCCACTTCATTTTTTTTACTCTGCAGTCTATCCACACTGGCATTTAAATATAAAATAGTTCCCGAAGCAATCAGTACAATACTCAGCAAAAAAAGTCCGGCATAGACAAAAGCTTTTTTTATAAACTTGTGGACATTAAACTGCTTCACTCCATTGTCATCATGAATAGTGACCGTAAAATGATTATCCACCATAGACCTTCAAAAATGTTTCCACAACACTAAACGAGCCAAAAACAAGATAATTTTTATCTGTATCTATCCCTTGAAAGTTTGTGTGCTTGATATTTAAATCCTCTATTGCTTTTTTGAGTTTGGTCGTCTCTTCTATTCTTTCATCTTCTACTGCTATAATTTCCACATGTTCAATAATCGGTTCTAAGACAGCAAGTATTTCGCTGTAGTTTTTATCTTTAAAACTATTATAAACCAATATATATTTATTCTTTTTTAAACTTTCATAAATTGAGCGTGCCGCAAGTGTATTGTGTCCGACATCTATCAGTATGTTTGTTTCTAACTGAGAAAGTCTGCCAAATAATTTTGCATGCTTAAAATCATCTGCCTCATACGAAATGCCCAGACTTTTTAATGCCGCAATACTCAACATTAAATTTTCTTTTAAATAGTGCGCCAACTT
>JALSKR010000093.1 GCA_026988735.1 Sulfurimonas sp. | reverse complement strand
CAGTAGCCGGTGCGATTCATACACATATGATGGCAGAGGCATATGGTGTTGCAGTGATTTTACATACTGACCATGCTTCAAAAAAACTGCTTCCGTGGATTAATGCTCTGCTTGAAGCAGGGGAGAGTTATTACAAAACACAGGGAAAACCGCTCTTTTCTTCCCATATGCTTGATCTCTCAGAAGAGTCTTTAAACGAAAACATCGGTACATGTAAAGCCTATCTGGAGAGAATGAGCAAAATCGGAATGAGTATAGAAATAGAACTCGGATGTACGGGTGGAGAAGAAGACGGTGTGGACAACACCAACATTGACAACGCTCTGTTGTATACCCAACCCGAAGAGGTGGCACTGGCGTACAAAGAACTGAGTGAAATTTCTCCAAACTTTACCATAGCTGCTTCGTTTGGAAATGTTCATGGTGTATACAAACCGGGTAATGTTCAGCTTACTCCTAAAATACTAGACAATTCACAAAAATATATTCAAGAAAAACTGCATACAAAAGAGAAACCTGTGAACTTTGTATTTCACGGTGGTTCCGGATCTTTGCCGTCAGAAATCAGCGAAGCGATAAGTTACGGTGTTGTGAAAATGAATATTGACACCGATACCCAGTGGGCAACATGGAACGGTGTTCGTCAGTATATTGAGAAGTATCATGATTATTTGCAGAGTCAAATCGGAAATCCGGAAGGTGAAGACAAACCGAACAAAAAGTACTATGATCCGAGAAAATGGCTGCGTGCAGGTCAAGAAGGCTTGGTTGAACGTGTCATTCAGGCATACAAAGATTTAAATGCTCTCAATAGAAACTAAGAGTGCAGTTTCTTATGAATATCCTTGATACTTTTTGTATCAGGGTTCTTTGTGTAATGTATATGTAACAGCTGTCTCAGTTTGTTTTCGTTAAATCTCCAAAAATGTTCTCTGTCGAAATCTTCGTGTTTTTGTACCATATCATGCAACTCTTTTTCGGTAAGTTCGCCGTGACTGCCTTTTATGATTTTTAAAATCAAATCCATTAGTTCTGTCTGTGCCTGAGGTGTTGTGTCATCATCTTTGAGTTGTTTTGTCGGCATAAATTTATACATTTTCCATGCACTTAGACCGAGACCGACTAAAAAAGCAATCATCATCCAAGAAGAGAGTGAAAGTTCCATAAATATCCTTTTTTTGCTCAATTATAGGCTTATTTTGATAAAATTCTATTTATGAATGATAAAGTATTTGCAAAACCGATAAAAAAACAGTTTGAATTTGATGAAGAAGTGGCTGCTGTCTTTGATGATATGCTTGAGAGAAGTGTCCCTTTTTATAAAGAGGCTCAAAAAATTACAGAATTTTTTGCACTGAAAAATTTGAATGAAAACGGCAGGGTTTATGATCTTGGCTGTTCAACCGCATCCACACTGCTGAGTATTCACAGAAAACTCTCCAACAAGGCAGAGCTTATCGGTCTTGACAATTCTGAAGCAATGCTCACGCGTGCAAGAAAAAAATGTGAAGCGTATGGTGCCGATATAGAAGTCCGCAATGCCGATATACTGAGTTATGATTATAAAGAGGCGGATGTTTTTATCAGTAACTACACACTGCAGTTTATTCGTCCTCTTGTTCGTGAGGAGCTGGTAAAAAAAATAGCCGTTTCATTAAAAAAAGAGGGTATTTTTATATTTAGCGAAAAAGTTATTTCACATCATCCAAAACTGAATAAAGAGTTGATAGAGTGTTATTATGATTTTAAAAAAGAGCAGGGCTATTCCGAGTATGAAATTATGCAAAAACGCGAGGCTTTGGAAAATGTACTTGTTCCCTACAGTGAAGAAGAAAATATAAAGATGGCATTAAATGCAGGTTTTTCTCATTGTGAAGTGTTGTTACGATGGGCAAACTTTGCCACCTTTATAGCTGTTAAATAAAAAAAGCTACCAAACGTTTTTTTCTACCGGCGGTTTCTCTTTGACAAAAAGGCTTTTTACTTTTTTTGTGCCTTTTTTTATCTCTTTTCCCATAGTGTCGTAAGTGATGATGTCATCATCTCCGCACTCTTTATGATAGTAACCCTGAAAGTCGTAGTATTCTTTACAGTCACTGTAGTATTTTGCAGAAATTCCGTGTTTGTTTACACAGCCGTTAAAAAGTATGCTCAGAAGTATTAGTATATATATTTTTATCATATTGATGTCCAAGCATTTTGCATACCTAAACTTTAAAACTCTCTTTTGTCTTGCAAAACTCTGTTAAAAAGCACTCATCGCATTTGGGATTTTTTGCTGTACAGATATATCTTCCAAACAAAACCATTGCCTGATGGAGTACATGTAAATCTGTTTTGAATTTTTTTACCAAAGTGGCTTCTGTTGCCTTTGCTGTTTTGTCATCACTGAGCCCCAGTCTGTGCGCGACACGAAAAACATGGGTGTCGACTGCCATAAGATTTGCACCGGTGTATTCTATCATAACAACATTTGCCGTTTTTTGTCCGACACCTGCCAGGGTTTGCAACTCTTTTTCATTCATTGGTATATCACCGTCATATGCTTCCACAACACGTTTGGCCATTGCAATGAGGTTTTTGGCTTTATTGTTAAAAAATGAACAGGTGTTAATAAGCTTTTTCACCTCTTCTATATCTGCATCTGCCAAATCCTGAGGTGTCGGATACATTTGAAACAGGGCAGGTGTAATGAGGTTTACTCTTTTGTCTGTGCACTGTGCCGAGAGTGCCACGGCAATTACCAGTTCATAGGCATTTTTATAATGCAGTTCCGTAACTGCATCACTGTAGCGCTCCACAAAACGTTTTTGGATCTCTTGGATCTCTTTTTTTGTTG
>JALSKR010000092.1 GCA_026988735.1 Sulfurimonas sp. | reverse complement strand
CCATTCCGAACCCAGAAGCTAAGCCTCTCATCGCTGATAATACTGCACCTTTCAGGTGTGGAAATGTAGGTCGCTGCCTAGTTGATCAGTTTTTTGCTATCTCTCATTTATTTTTTACAATTATTTACAAAATCTACCTTTTACTAAGTAATTCTATGATATTATTTTATATATAATTTTAGGATGATATATGAAAAAGTATATAAAAGATCAAATTAAAAAATCATATGAAACAAAACAGGCTATTTATGAAAATGATGATTTAGTTGACAAAATAGAAGAAGTGGCACAAAAATGTGTTGACTTGTATCGTACAGATAAAAAAACAATTCTTGCAGGCAACGGTGGGAGTGCTGCTGATGCACAGCATATTGCTGCTGAACTGGTTGGCCGATATGGTTTTGACAGACCTTCTATACCTTCATTGGCACTTACCACAGATACATCAAATCTTACTGCTATTGGCAATGATTATGGGTATGATCAGGTCTTTTCCCGTCAACTTGAAGGGATGGGACAAGAAGGTGATATTTTCATCGGTATCTCAACTTCTGGTAATTCAGTCAATATTATTAAAGCATTTGAATCTGCAAAGAAAAAAAACATTATGACAGTTGCTCTTACTGGTCGTGATGGCGGTGAAATGGCAAAAATGGCAGATATTGCATTGGTGGTTCCATCAAATGCAACTCCTAGAATTCAAGAATCTCATATATTAATCGGACATATTATTTGTGACATTATTGAAAAAGAGATATTTGGTGAGGGTGTTGGCAGATAAGGGATGAAAAAAGCACTTTTTTTAGATAGAGACGGTGTTATCAATGTTGAAAAAGAGTATCTCTATAAGAGAGAGGATTTTGAATTTATTGATGGTATATTTGACTTGTGCAAACACTATCAGGATTTAGGATATATAATAATCATTGTGACAAATCAGTCTGGTATAGCAAGAAGATACTACAGTGAAGAAGATTTTGAATTACTCACAGACTGGATGATACAAGAGTTTAAAAAGAGAAATATTGATATTGCAAAAGTCTATCATTGTCCGCATCATCCGGATATTAATATAAAATGTAGTTGTAGAAAACCTGAACCGGGAATGATTTTGGAGGCACAAAAAGAGTTTAATTTGGATTTAACACATTCTGTAATGATTGGTGATAAAGAACGGGATATTGAAGCTGCTATAAATGCCGGTATAAGTGAGACATATTTATTTGATGAAAGCAAAAAAAATAAAAATTCTAAAGCTGCAAAAATAATTAATAAACTTGATGAGATATGGAAATAAAATGCTGATACTTAACACTGGTGGTACATTTAATAAAAGATACAATGAAATAAGTGGAGAACTTGAGGTTCCTTATGACAATGCAGCAATTGAAAGAATTCTATTCAGTGCTCAGGAAATATATAGTCTTGCAGGCGTCGTTTACAAAGACAGCCTGGAGATGGACAGTAACGACAGACGTATGATTGCTGATATTATTCGAGAATCAACGGAAGATACTTTCGTAATAGTGCATGGCACTGACACCATAGAACTCAGTGCTGAATTTTTGGATGAAGTATTTGATGATAGGAAAATTATACTTACAGGGGCTATGAAACCATTTGAAATTGATAATATAGAAGCATCACTGAATCTTGGTATGGCTATAGGTTATGCTCAGGCGATAGAAAAAAACGGTGTTTATATATGTATGAGCGGGCTTGTCGAACCTTGGAAAAACATTCAAAAAAATAGAAGTATAGGGAAGTTTGAAGTTGTCAGATAAAATTGCCTGTGATCACTGTCATTTAGAGTTTTCAAAAGATGTTATGATACAAGAGGATGATCATTATTTTTGCTGTAATGGTTGTCAGGGTGTATTTCATTTACTTTCAGATGAAGGACTGGACGGTTTTTATGATAAACTTGGTAGCAATAAACTCGCTCCTCCATCTCAGCAATATGAAGACTCTTCCAATTTTGATACACCGGCATTTTATGAACGGTTTGTAACACTTAATAAAGATGGTTTTTCTGAGGTCTCTTTGGTCATAGAAGGGATTCACTGTGCTGCATGTGTCTGGCTGAATGAAAAAGCTTTGACAAATATGGAAGGTGTAATTGCTACGAACATAAATTATACAAACAATAAGGCAAAGATTGTCTGGGATGATGATACCGTAAAACTCTCTAAAATCATAGATATGATTCGTGCCATCGGATATGATGCATACCCTTATGATGCTTCACTGCAAGAACAAAAAGCAGACAAAGAGCGAAAAGAATATTACACCCGAATGGCAGTTGCTGTTTTTGCAACGATGAATATGATGACTATTATGGTTGCGCAGTATGCGGGTTATTTTAGTGGTATATCTGAAAATATCAAACATATACTCAATATCGGAGAGTGGGTTTTAGCCACTCCGGTACTCTTTTACAGTGGTTGGCCTTTCATTCGGGGAATGTATTATGGCATGAAAACAAAAACCGTAAACATGGACACACTTGTTGCTACGGGGGCAATATTAACCTACATATATTCTATTTATATTACTGTTACACAGAGTGGTGAGGCCTATTTTGATTCGGTTACTATGATTATTACTTTTGTATTAGTAGG
Source organism: Sulfurimonas sp. (assembly GCA_026988735.1). Taxonomy (GTDB): domain Bacteria; phylum Campylobacterota; class Campylobacteria; order Campylobacterales; family Sulfurimonadaceae; genus Sulfurimonas. The sequence continues at coordinate 228 of JALSKR010000092.1, read as the reverse complement.
AAAATTTTTAGAGGTTTTAAGTAAAAAAAGTATTGCTGATACTTTGGATATTATGAATCATCATCTGCCAAATGATGTAAAAATTATTGTGGATAAAAAGATTATCACAAAGAATGTCAATGATGTTACTGTAGGTGAAATTGTTTTGATTAATTCAGGAGAGCGTGTTGCTCTTGATGGTGAGATACAAGAAGGAAGTGGCAATTTTGATGAATCAAGTCTGACAGG
>JALSKR010000091.1 GCA_026988735.1 Sulfurimonas sp. | reverse complement strand
CAATGCGCAAAATTGATGAGACAACTTTGCCGCGTCCTGATGAAAAACTGCAAATCATGCAGTATACAATTGACTTTTTAACAAACAACGGCTATAAAATGATAGGTATGGATCATTTTGCAAAACCTGAAGATGAGCTTTTTAAAGCAATAGACAAAGGGGAGTTGCACAGAAACTTTCAAGGATATACTACAAAAGGTGGTGCAGATCTAATCGGTGTAGGACTTACCTCCATCGGTGAAGGGGTTGATTACTATGCGCAGAATTTCAAAGATATGCCATCGTATGAAGCAGCGATTGATGCGGGCAAGCTGCCATTTGAGCGGGGAGTTGCTTTGAGTGAAGATGATATGATTCGTCAACATGTAATTATGGAGCTGATGAGTAACTTTAAGCTTGATATAAAAAGATTTGAGGCTATGTTCGGGTTGGAATTCAAAAAATATTTTGAAGATGCTCTTTTGGATTTAAAACCTTTTATGGAAGAAGAATTAATAACAATGAATGATGAGTATATAGAGTGTTCCCCGACAGGCACGCTGCTCATTCGAAATATTGCAATGCCTTTTGATGCGTATATGAAGCGTCATGCGGGCAGTGATAAAACATTTTCAAAAACGGTGTAAGTATGAGTAAAAAACCAGAAGATATTTTTAATTTTACAGAGATTGCTGATGATTGTGTAAAATGCGGGAAGTGTATTCCTGTGTGTACCATTCATAATGTAAATGCGGATGAGGTTACTTCTCCTCGTGGATTTATAGACCTTTTGGGTGCATACAAGCGAGGTAACTTGGAGCTTGACAAGACTGCAAAAGACATTTTTGAAAGCTGCTTTTTATGTACCGCCTGTGTGGAAGTCTGTCCTAAATCACTCCCTACAGACATGATAATAGAGCAGGTACGCAGTGACATCGCCCAGAAATTCGGTATAGCATGGTATAAAAAAGCCTTCTTTTTGCTCTTACGTCACAGATGGCTCAATGACATTGCTTTTAAACTCGGGTATACTTTTCAAACCTGTGGTTTTAAAATTAAAGATGATATTAACTCTATGACATCACGTTTTAATCTGCCGATTATAAAATCTGACAGATTGATGCCGAGTTTGACAAAAACATCTTTTTTAAATTCTCATCCTGAAAATATAAACAACGGTGGAAAGCGAAAAGTAGCTGTTTTTATAGGCTGTCTGGCAAATTATAATTACAAAAACATAGGTGATTCTCTTTTAGAAATTTTAGAAGTGCTTGAAATTGATGCCTTTTTGGCAAAAAGTCAAAAGTGCTGTTCTGCTCCTGCCTATTTTACGGGAGATTTTGACACAGTTGATGCAAATGCCAAGTTTAACATAGAATATTTTGAGAGTTTTGCCAAAGATGTTGAGGCGATTATAGTGCCTGAGGCTACATGTAGTGCAATGCTCAAAATTGACTATGAACACTATTTTCATGATCAGCCGGAATGGAAAGCCCGTGCGAAAGCGGTTATGGAGAAGGTCTTTATGGCTACGGAGTGGCTGCAGCATCATACACATCTTGAACATCTTTTAGCTTCAAAGAAAAAAGCTTCTCCGATTGTTACCTACCATGATCCTTGTCATGCAAAGAAAATGCAGGGAATTCATGAAGAACCGCGTAACCTGATTCGTCAAAACTATAAAATAGTAGAGATGAGTGACCCGAATTTATGTTGTGGATTTGGTGGTGTAACCATGCAGACAGAAAAATATCATTTTGCAAAAGCGGCAGGTATTCCAAAAGCTGCCATGATTAAAGAGACAAAAGCAGAGATTGTGAGTGCAGAGTGTAGTGCTTGCCGTATGCAGATAAACAACTCTATGCACAATGCAGGAGTTGAAACTGTCTTTAAAAATCCTATTGAGCTTATAGCTGAAGCGTTAAAAAACTAATATGAATCATCTTATATGGAACGCTGACCCGATAGTATTTTCATTTGGTCCTTTGCAGGTGCATTGGTATGGACTTTTGTTTGCAACAGCAATTCTTTTGGGTCTGGAATTTATGAAATGGGTCTATCGTCTTGAAAACAAAGATGAAAGTACAATAGAGCCACTCTTTTTATATGCAGTTATAGGTATTGTTATAGGTGCCAGACTTGGACATGTTCTGTTTTATGACCCGGACTACTATTTTGCACATCCGATGAAGATTTTTGCTGTCTGGGAGGGTGGACTTGCTTCTCATGGCGGTGGATTGGGTGTTCTTATTGCACTCTACTATGGGTGTAAAAAGTACAAAACAGATTTTTTATGGCTAATAGACAGGCTTGTAATCCCGACAGCACTTTTTGGCTTTTTTGTCCGTATGGGCAATTTTATGAACTCTGAAATCCTTGGAAAACCGAGTGAACTGCCTTGGGCTATAGTATTTCAAAGAGTCGACATGATACCAAGACATCCTGTACAACTCTATGAGGCTTTTTCCTATCTGTTTATTTTTCTTCTATTGACATATATTTATAAAAGAAACTATAAGAGATTGCAAAAAGGCTTTTTGTTTGGACTTTTTCTCGTCTTGGTTTTTAGTGCAAGATTTTTGATTGAGTTTGTCAAAGTGCGTCAGGCTGATTATACACTGGGAATTGATTTGACAACAGGACAGCTCTTAAGTATTCCTTTTTTCATAGTAGGACTAGGATTTATGCTGTGGAGTTACATGAAGAGTCAAAAGGTTTAAAACATAACTTCAATATCAATAAGCCAAGCATCTTTTTCGGAACCCGTACTTTAGTCATAAGTATCTACACAACTCAAAACTCCATCTGCATAAAGTCATTGAGTTCTTTTTTAATGCTATGGAGTTCTTCAATATCATAGAGTTCAAGCATATCCATAG
>JALSKR010000090.1 GCA_026988735.1 Sulfurimonas sp. | reverse complement strand
TGTCGTGCTTGTTTTCTTCCTTGTTCTGATATCTCTTCTTTGAAAATTTCTAATAATTTATTGCTCATTGTATGCCCCTTTTTAGAGCATTAAGCAAATACTGTTCTTAGTATTGGAAGCGGCTATCCAATTGGTGATATATGAAGTATGAAGTATTTTTACCAGATATCAAACTCAGCAGCATAATTAAGTGCTATGTAGTTATATATGATTTTACTTTACTCTCTGATATGCTTTTTTTGCCAAATGGTGGGAACTTTATAGTTTTCAACAGAGGTATTACCGGCTACTCACTTCTTAATAATAATAAAAAATATCAAATTCCTGAAGGCTTTTCTGCGAGTATAAAAACAGCCAAATCCAAAAAAAATATTTTGAATTTGTCTAATATATCACAGCTTGAACCTGCTGTAATTATACTTGTTGAACTTTTGCCGATTGGTTTTTATAAGTTGTTTCACAAAGATGCTTCTTTTTTGAATAATCAATACCTGCCTCTTGAGACGACACTGATAAACAGATATTTTTCTAAACTCTATATGCATAAAAGTCTGGAACAGGATATTAGTTACCTTGATGATGCTTTTTTGCAAATGTATAATGACCAAAGTAATTCCAGAGAATTTATAGAGGATATTTTGGAAAGAATTGAAGAGTATAATTATGAAGTAACTGTAGAAGAGTTGACACAGGAGTTTGCCTGCAGCCGACGTACAATAGAACGCCAGTTTAAAAAGTTCATTGGACTCTCTCCCAAAAAATTTATTTTTGTCTGTAAATTCTATCAGATATTTATGGAATATATCTCTGATGGAAAAAAATTCAATGACACCCAGTACATATATAATGACAATGCACATTTAAATAAAGTGTTTCACAATATAGTCGGTCTTTCTCCCAGTCAGACCTTTGAAGATATAAATAAAAAAAACACACTTAACGTATATCAGCTGAAAGTTTCAGGAGTCTGATCAGTGATTAAAAAACAATTTTAATGCCTACAGGACAGTGGTCAGAGCCTTCTATATAATCTAAAATAAAAGCATCTTCAAGATTTTCCGCCAAGTCTTCAGAGATGAAAAAATAATCAATGCGCCAGCCGACATTTTTTACTCTTGCACTGGAACGGTAGGACCACCAGGTATAGGCATCTTCTTTATCTCCATGAACATATCTGAAAGTGTCTATATATCCATGATCTAAAAACTTGTCTATCCATTCTCTCTCAATCGGTAAAAAACCGGATGTTTTGGCATTTGCTTTTGGATTTTTCAAGTCTATTTCACGGTGTGCTGTGTTTACATCTCCACATACGATAATACTTTTTCCCTCATCTTTGAGCTTTTCACAATAGGCTAAAAAATCATCATAAAATTTCATCTTATAGGCAAGACGTTCTTCATCTTTTTGACCGTTTGGAAAATAGACATTAAAAAGAACGATATCTCCATAATGTGTCTCAATGATACGTCCTTCATGTTTTGTATCTATATCATTACATGTAGAACTGTAATCACTTTGAAGCATACTGAAAGTTGCTGTTCCACTGTAACCTTTTCTCTCTCCCGAGTTGATAAGCACTTCGGTAAACTCTTTTTCAAACAGATTTTTTGGGATTTGCTCTTTTTGTGCTTTTATCTCTTGCAGACACAAGATGTCTGTCCCTCTTTCATCTACCCATTTAAGTGCTTCTTTATTTGCTACAGCACGTATTCCGTTAACATTCCATGATATTATTTCTATTGAATCTGACATATAAGACCTGTGTTTTTTTTCAAAATTATAGCACAAGTCTGAGAGTGCAATAAAAAAAAGTTGATATAAATCAATCTGACAAGAATACTCTAATGTTATAATATTTTTTTATAAAAGTAAAAGGGATTAAAATGTTAATAGAATCAACAGATGTACAACAGGTGTCAAATGCGATGATGAATATTTTGCATGAAGAAGAGATAGAAATAATTAATAATTTTCACGATGCGGTGCTTGCCAAAGATATTAAAAAAATAGATGAACTTTTTCAGGTTGTTTTATTTGATGTGGAGGATCACTTTACAACAGAAGAGGATATGATGGAAGAGAGTAACTTTTATGCAATGCAAATGCACAAGAGCGAGCATGATACAATGAGAGGAAAAATAAAAGATTTACTCAAAGAATGGAATGCAAATAAAGACCCACGGGCAATACAGACTTTTTTAGAAGAAGAATTTAAACACTGGATTGTTTTACATGTAGCACGATGGGATTCTGAAACTGCAATGCATATCGGTGATACAATGTAATAAAAATTTCCTAAACCAAACAGTTTAGGAAATTTTTTTTTAAACGAAGTCTACTTTTGCCAAGTGATGGTTGAGTCCAAGTTCAGCCGGAGTACAACCAAGGGCTAGTCCAACCATTTGTTGCATATGAAGCACAGGAAGTTCTACTTCACGTCCAATAGCTTCACTTGCGTGCGCTGTTTGTGTATCGAGTTTTAGATGACATAAAGGACATGGTGTAACCATCCAGTCAGCATTTCCATCCATTGCACCGGCAATAGCATTTCCTGTTAAAACTGCTGCAGTATGCGGTGCCTGCAATTCAACATGAAAACCACAGCATTTGTTTTTTTCCTCATAATCAACAGTTTCTCCGCCACAGGCAATGATTAAATCATCAAGTGAAGTAGGGTTATAAGGGTTTTCTGCAGTTTTATGTGTCTCATTCTGTAATTCAGAAGGACGAATATTATGGCATCCGTAAAATGGTGCAATATTAAACTGACTCAGTGGTGTGACAACCATCTCTTTAAGTTTATCAAGTCCAAAGTCATCAATAATCGCATATAAAAAGTGTGTAACTGCAGAAGTGCCTTTGTACTCGAGACCTACTTCTGCAAGTTTTTCATTGACCTTTGCTTTGAGTTCTTCATTATTGTCTAGTCTGTGTTTTGTCATAGCAGTATTGAGCTGACAGGTATTACATATAGTTACCATTGTAAGACCGTGCTTTTCTGCATAGGCAATATTTCTGGCATTAAGCACCAAAGATAAAAAGTCATCATAATCTTGAAGATGAGACGCTCCACAGCAAGAAGCCTCAGTCAGTTCTACAAGTTCTATTCCCAGTTTTTCAGCAACTGCCATTGTTGACATCATTTGCTCAGGTGTACTCTGTTTTGCCGTACATCCTGTAAAAAGTGCATATTTTAATTTTTCCATTTTTATTTCCTTAAATTCTCATATTTATTGAACAAAGTCCAATAAATGTTCAGTCACTAAAGTTTTTTACTTTTAGTAAAAAAGTAGCTTTTAGCTACACTCCTAGAACTTTACAGTTGATGAAGATTTTACAAGTTTTTGAATCTCATCAAGGTTTTGGGATTTTGTGATGCCCCACGGTGGAACAATTTTGCCTTTTGTAAACATTTTAAATGCAACAGGTATGTGTTTGACAATTGCCGGACCTTCAGAGTAGAGAACAAGTCCACCCTCATCAAGCACACCGTTTTTCACAATTGACTTTTTAAAACCGACTGCATGACGGACTGCGACATTGTTTTTGGCGATGCCTTCCTGGAAAGCCATTTGGTGCAATTTTGTTATTTTTTCAATCGGATTGATCTCTTTTGGACAGGCTTCAGCACATTCAAAACATTTTACACAGTCCCAGACACCCTGTTTTTCTTCATTGACATCTTTTAGTCTTGATGTTGCGTTGTCTCGTACATCGGCAGAAAAACGATATGCCGCAGCAAAAGCGGCGGGACCAAAGAAATCTTCATTTATTTCAACTGCAGGACAGGCATAGTGACAGGCACCACACTGAATACAAAGATCGGCTTCGTCAAGTTTTTCAGCATCTTCAGGTGATACAAGATTTTCTGATTCAGGATTCTCATCAATATCTGCAACAAGATAAGGTGTTACAGCAGCATGTTTCTCCCAGAAATCACCTTTGTCTATGATCATGTCTTTGACAGCTCTTTTCTTGCTAAGCGGTTCTATTACAAGTTCGTTTCCAAACAGAGCTACCATGTCATTCATGCTCTCTTTACAGGCAAGCGTTGAACGTCCGTTTACTTTTATGGCACAGGTACCACAAATACCGTGACGACAGCTTCTTCTGTATGAAAAACTTCCGTCATGATCCCATTTGATTCTGTTTAATATATCCAATACAACTTCTTCTGAAGTCACTTCCATATCATAGGTTTCATAATATGGAAGGTAGTCTTCATCAGCATTAAAACGAAATACTTTGAAGTTTACTTTTTGCGTAGTTATTTTATGTTCTGTACTCATAAGTTATCCTTAGTAATTTCTTTCTTTGAGTTCATGTTTGCCAAGAACAACATCCATATAGTCTAATGAAATGTTTCCATTTTCATCCATATATGCCATAGTGTGTTTTAGAAAGTTTTCATCATCACGTTTTTCAAAATCTTCTCTATAGTGTGCACCACGGCTCTCTTCTCTGGCAATAGCACTCTCTACAATAAACAAAGAGTAATCAAGCATATGCCCGAATTCCAAAGCTTCTTGCAGTTCTGTGTTAAATACTTTTGATTTGTCTTTTAGTCGTACATTTTTAAATCTTTTACGAAGTTCTTTTACAGTATCAATTGCGATTTGCAAGGTCTCTTTACTTCTGAAGGCACCTGCATTTGCAGTCATACACTGTTGTAATTCTTCTCGTAAAGCAGGTACGCTTTCATTTCCGTTGTTGTGTAATAAAAAGTCAATTTCTGCAAGTGCTCTTGCAGCATCTTCTTCACTTGCTTTACGGAGTTCTATTGTATCTACATCTTTTACCATTGTCTTCCCAATAAAACGGCCAAAAAGAAGTGCTTCAAGTACAGAATTTGCACCCAAACGGTTTGCACCGTGTACAGATACACAGGAACACTCACCTGCAGCATAAAAACCTTCTACAAATTCTTCATTGTTTTTGCGGGCATGTCCGTCAATGTCTACAGGAATACCACCCATAGAGTAGTGTGCTGTAGCAGAAATCAAAATAGGCTCTTTTATCATATCAAGGCCTAGAAATGTCATCGCAAGCTCACGCAGTTCAGGAAGTTTATTCATAATAAGTTCTTTTCCGAGATGTGTTACGTCAAGATATACAGCATCTTTTCTCGGTCCGACACCACGGCCTTCTCTAATCTCATTTAAAATTGCACGTGCAACAACATCACGTGATGCAAGTTCAAGAGCGTTTGGAGCATATTTCTCCATAAATCGTTCACCTTTGGAGTTATAAAGACGGCCACCTTCACCACGAGCTGCTTCAGAAATTAAAACACCGTTTCCAGAAAGTCCTGATGGGTGAAACTGGACAAATTCCATATCTTCTAAAGGAAGACCGTGACGAGCTACAATTGAGAGTCCGTCACCTGTATTTGCATGGGCATTTGAGTTGATTTTATATGCACGGGCATAACCGCCTGTTGCAAACATGACAGTTTTTGCATTAAAAATAGCCATTTGCATATCACGAATATGAAATGCAACAACTCCTGACACTTTACCGTCTTTATAAATGATATCAGCTGCATACCATTCATCCCAAAATTTTACACCGACACGATACGCCTGCTCATACACTGTTTGTAAAAGTGTTAATCCTGTTCTGTCTTTTGCAAAGCATGCACGAGGTGATGACTGTCCTCCAAAAGGACGTTGTGCAATTCTGCCGTCAGGTTTTCTACTAAAAGCAGCACCCATTCTCTCAGCCCATCTGATTGTTTCAGGTGCATTTTTACACATAAATTCAACAGCATCCTGGTCTGCCAGATAGTCAGATCCTTTGACTGTATCAAATTCATGAAGTTCAACACTGTCTTCATCACTAAATGCTGCGTTGATTCCACCTTGAGCTGCACCGGAGTGACTTCTCAAAGGATGTACCTTTGTTATAACAGCAACTTTTTTTCCTGCATTTTGCAATTCTCTTGCTGCTGCACATCCTGCAAGGCCTGCACCAACTATAATCGCATCGTAAGTATAAATAGGAATACTCATTAACCCATCCTTCAATAAAGAACTAAAATAATGCTGATTATAGCGTGAATAGTCTTAGGCTAGGTTAAATGCAGTATTTGTTTTTGTGAAGTTTGTGTTTGTTACTATTTGAGACATATGACTCTTTATATGTCTCTATGGGCTAAATCTCTTAGTTGGAAAATTCTATTGTTTCCTGTTGTTTTTGCATATTCTAAAATTTCTTTTGCCTGTTTCATCGCTTCTTCAAGTGAAGTGTTGTTTGGCTTGATGACAAATCCACCGGTTACAGTTATATGTATAGGACCGTGATCTGGTGCAGTAAATTTGAGTTCAGAAATACTCTCTCGTATTATTTCCATATCTTTGAAAAGCTGTTCTTTTGATGAGCGTGAAAGAACGACTGTAAATTGGTTGTAGTCTGTTCTTGCAATTACATCTATGGGTTGTTCATGCAGAGAGATGGTGTAAGCAACTTTACGCAGTATTGCCTGTGTTACTTCCTGGGTAAAAGCTCTGTTGGATTTTGAGAAATTATCCACCTCAAGAATAGTAACAGCTGTAAAATTGCTGTCTTTGAGTCCTTTTTTTGCTCCATAAGAGTTTACAAGCCCTTTGTAGTTGTTTATCTCTGTTACCGGATCAAGCATCGTTGGATTGTTTTGAACAACAGTTTTTCTGTTCATTCTCAGTGCAATAGCGTCAGCCTCGAGTGAAAAAATTTCATAATCGTTTTTAGTTTTATCAACCTGAAACAGATATTCAATATCTCGTAAAATAGCTGTGAGCATTTTTCTGTACCAAAATGTTGCAAATAAAATAAGGAAAAAAGTGATAATTACCAGAATTTTTACAATATCAAATTTTTGCTGATTGTATGTCAGGCTTTTGAACAGCATAGTATCTATCTGCTGCATGATTTCATTCAGTGATTTGTCTAACTCTGCTTTTGCTTCTTTTTTAAGTTTTTGATTTTCTGATGTAACATAATATTGATGTGCGGCATGATTAAACTTATCAGTTAACATAGAGAGTCTTTTTAAGTCATTGAAATACTCTTTTTCATTTCTAAGTATATATCTGTCTGTAATGTTGTATTTATAAAGCATTTTGAGTTTGTCAATTTCTTGATGCAGTTGTGTGCTTTTTCCGTTAAACTGTATAAGCGCGAGTTCTATATCATCTGTATCCAGGTGTGTGAGTGTCTGAATAATCTTTTTCTGATTGTTCAAATTATTGATTTTATCAAAGGAAAGTTGTTCTTCAAATGTAAGTAAAACTGCCAAAGACGCCAAAATAAAGATAAAAAGCAGATAAAACTTTAAGTGTTCAAAAATTCTTTTAATAGAATATTTCATAGTATGCTTTTCCTAATAATGTTATAATTGCTGTATATTATATCGGCAGTAATTAATATATGCTTAATAAAAAGAAGTCTTATTGAATTTAGAAAATTATTTTATATCACAATTTAACAGTAAACACATTGGCGATGATGGTGCATTGATTGACAATGCTGTCTATTCCAAAGATGCATTTTTTGAAAATGTGCACTTTAAACGCAGCTGGATGAGTTGTTTTCAGATTGCACAAAAGGCGATGCTCGTAAATATTTCAGATGCAGTTGCAATGAATGCAAAACCAAAGTATGCACTGCTGAGTGTGGCTATGCCAAAAAATATGACGAAAAAAGAGATGCAGGATCTGGCTGAAGGTTTTAAAACAGTTGCACAGCGCTACAACATAGAGATAATCGGTGGTGATACAATCAGTAACACAAAACTTGATATAACGGTGACTATTATTTCGCAAACAAAAAAACCGCTTTTACGTACAAAAGTCAGAAAAAATTATCTTTTTGCTTTTACTGGAGAGCTTGGACGTTCGGCAAATGATTTAAAAAAACTGCAAAATCTTGGACAAATTCATAAAAAATCAAAATTTGTGCATATAGAATTACGGGATAATTTTATAAGCAAAAGTAGAAGAGTTTTAAAAGCAGGCATGGATATATCAGACGGCTTGTGCAGTGATTTGGGTAAAATGGCATCAGCAAACAATATAGGTGTAAAAATTATAAAAAAAATGCCTAAGCACGTTACATGTAGCGGAGAAGAGTATGAAATGCTGATTGCGTTTGATCCCAGAGATGAAAAAAGAGTCAAAATGTATGCAAAGCAGAGCAGAACAAAACTCACAGTTTTTGCACAAGCAGTTAGAAACAGATATACAAACAGATGTAAAGCACATCATTTTTAAGGAACAGTAAAAATATGGACAGATTTTATTCACTTGCACATGCAAGTATTGATTTTCATTTTAAACAATCACCTCGTGATTTTGTTGTAGAAGAGATACCTCTTTATGAGTTTTCAGGCGAGGGTGAGCATCTTATACTGCAAGTAAGAAAGAAAAACCTTTCTACAAATGAGATGATAGGGCAAATCGCACGTTATTTGGGCATTAAAAACAAAGAGATAGGGTATGCGGGACTTAAAGATAAAAATGCAATGACCGTGCAGTATATCTCTTTACATAAAAAATATGAAGAGGCTTTGGAAAATTTTAATCATGAGCGAATTAAAATACTTTCAAAAACATACCATAATAATAAACTCAGAATAGGGCATTTAAAAGGAAACCGTTTTTATATAAAACTGAAAAAAGTCAATCCTACAAGTGCTGCAAAAATTGATGAGGCATTGAAAAATATTGAGAAATTCGGTATGCCGAATTTTTTTGGATATCAAAGATTCGGCAATGACGGAGACAACCATATACTTGGTGAAAAGCTGGCAAAAGGAGAGGCAAGAGAACGCAATCCTAGAGTAAAAAGATTACTTATAAATGCGTACCAGAGTCATCTGTTTAATCTTTGGCTTTCAAGAAGGCTTGAAATCAATACACTTGTAAACAGTTTTAAAGTCGAAGAGATTGAAAGTCTGTTGAATATGCCAAATGAGGAAGTGAAAAAGATGAAAGAACAAAAACATCCTTTTAAGCTTATCAGCGGCGATGTAATGGAACATTATCCGCACGGCAGACTTTTTGAGTTTGAAGGGGCAAAAGAAGATTTAGAGCGATTTAATCTACGTGATGTATCACCGACAGGACTTTTGTGCGGAACAAAAGTACGACGTGCCACACAAAACGCAAGGGATATAGAAAAAGACTATGATGATGAAATAAATGCTGATGGTGCAAGACGTTATGCCTGGGTATACCTAACAGATATAGAGGGACGTTTTGACAGACAAGAAGCACAATATGAGATGAATTTTACACTCCCTAAAGGCTCTTATGCCACAGTTTTGATAGAAGAAATTGCCAAAAGGAAAATAAATGAATAAAAGACATATCACATCAGCAGTATCACAAATGTTCGGTAAATTTGCAAACAAAGAGTTTCCGCACTGGTTTCAAAAAATAGTAAACTACTCTTATGTAAAACTCATGGGACTCGATATGAGTGAGTTCCATGATCCAGACACATATAAAAGTCTTAATGCTCTTTTTACAAGAAAATTAAAAGAGCCGAGAAATTTTTCTCTTGATGCCGAGGATTTTATTGCTCCCTGTGATTCTCTTATTACTGAGTGTGGAAACTTAATTGAAGATTATGCTTTACAAATAAAAGGAATGCGTTATAAAACGGATGATTTTCTTGGTAAAAGTCTTACACAGAAAGAAAAAGATTATGTCCATAACGGAGAATTTATAAATTTCTATCTTTCTCCAAAAGATTATCATCGTTATCATATTCCAATAAACTTACAGGTTTTGAAAGCTGTACATATTCCCGGAAAGTTTTACCCTGTTAATATTCCTTCATTAAAAAAACGTATTAACCTTTTTATAGAAAATGAAAGAGTTGTACTGTTATGCCAGACACAAGAGGGTAAAAAGTTTTATATAGTACTTGTGAGTGCCTTAAATGTCGGCGTGATGAAAGTAAGCTTTGAACCGCGTATACAGACAAATGCGGATGTACATGATGAACAGGTCTATACATTCGAAAATTTGTATCTTGACAAAGGCGATGATTTTGGTTGTTTTGAAATGGGGTCTACTATTGTGATACTCGCCCAAAAAGAGATGCTGGAACTTTTAGTCAAAGAAAATGACAAAGTGAAGTTCGGAGATACGGTGGCAAAATATAATCCTAAATAATATCTTTCATTTTTGTTACCAATATACCCACACATGGAAACATCTTTTACTTTTCTTAAAAAATTGATATAAATCAATAGTTTATATTTTTTAGAATGCTATTATAAAAACGTTAGTAAATATGTTGAGAACATTGCAAAGTGTTTTAACTACTTTTTAAAATAGTGAGGAGAAAATATGTCACTTTCAAGAAGAGAATTTCTTAAAAGTTCAGCGGCAGCTTCTGCAGCAGCGGCTATTGGTATGAGTGTACCAGCAGAGCTTGAAGCAGCAGCTACAAAGGCTGAAAAAAGTTGGAGATGGGACAAGGCAGCTTGTCGTTTCTGTGGTACCGGTTGTGGGATTATGCTTGCAACTACGGGAGATGGTAAAGACAGAAAGATTGTTGCAGTAAAAGGGGATCCTGCTGCACCGGTTAATCGTGGACTAAACTGTATTAAGGGTTACTTTAATGCTAAAATTATGTATGGTGCGGACAGACTTACACAGCCTTTACTTCGTGTAAATGACAAGGGTGAGTTTGATAAAAAAGGGAAATTTGCACCGATTTCTTGGAAAAGAGCCTATGATGAAATGGAAAAAAACATCAGAAAAGCACTTAAAGAAAAAGGACCTGAGGGGGTAGCTGTATTTGCGTCTGGTCAATATACCATTATGGAAGGATATGCTGCGCAAAAGATGATGAAAGGCGGATTCCGATCAAATGCGATTGATCCGAATGCCCGTCACTGTATGGCATCTGCTGTTGTTGGATTTTATCAGACTTTTGGTATTGATGAGCCGTCTGGCTGTTATGATGATATTGAGCTGACAGATACGATTGTTACCTGGGGATCCAATATGGCAGAAATGCACCCGATTCTTTGGTCTCGTGTAACAGACAGAAAACTTTCAGATCCTGAACGTGTAAAAGTTGTCAATATTCAGACATATACACACCGTACCTGTGATTTAGGTGACTTTAATATTATCTTTAGACCAAATACAGACCTTGCATTATGGAACTATCTTGCCCGTGAAATTGTTTATAATCATCCTGAGTCTATTGATTGGGATTTTATCAAGAAAAACATTATTTTTGCAGCGGGTCCTGTAAATATCGGTTATGGTTTTAGACGTGCGGGTGAAAAATCTCTTACTCCTGTAAGAGCTGACGGCAGTGCAGGAAAATATGATGCAAAAGAGATGGAAATATACAACAAAGAGATGAGTAAAGTTGTTTCAGAACTCGAAGGACCTGCCCTGGAGCCATACGGCTACAAAGCCGGTGATACAATGAAAAATATTCCTGGTACTTTAGCACACCATGAAATTAGCTTTGAAGATTATAAAAAATCGTTAGCTCCGTATACATTAGAATATACTGCAAAACTGTGTAAAGGCGATCCGGAAGAATCACTTGATAGCTTTAAGAAAAAACTGCAGGATTTGGCAGCGCTTTATATAGAAAAAGACAGAAAAGTTGTAAGTTTCTGGACAATGGGTATGAATCAGCATACACGTGGTACATGGGACAATACACTTTCATACAATGTTCACTTTATGTTAAACAAACAAGCTCGTCCTGGTTCTGGAGCATTTTCTTTGACCGGTCAGCCTTCGGCTTGTGGTACAGCACGTGAAGTCGGTACATTTGCTCACAGACTTCCTGCTGATATGATGGTTAAAAACCCGAAACACAGAGCTATTACAGAAAAAGGCTGGCATATTCCTGCGGGAACACTCAACCCGGTCGGTAATCAGCATATTATGAAAATTCACAGAGATATTGAAGACGGTGTTGTGAAATTTGCATGGGTAAATGTATGTAATGCATATCAGGATTCTGCGAATGCAAAACACTGGATTAAAGCTGCACGTGAAATGGATAATTTCATCGTAACATCTGACGGATATCCTGGTATATCTGCTATGGTATCTGACTTGATTTTACCGTCTGCAATGATTTATGAAAAATGGGGTGCTTATGGTAATGCAGAACGCCGTTCACAGCACTGGAGACAACAGGTTCTTCCTGTAGGTGATGCGATGAGTGATACATGGCAATGGGTTGAGCTTTCAAAAAGATTTACGGTAGATGATTTATGGGGACCGTATACGCTTAGAAACGGTAAAAAACTTGCTGATGTAAGAGAAAAAGCTTATGCAATGGGTTATAAACCAGATACAACTATGTATGAGATTCTTTTTGCAAATGAGAGAGCAAAGAAAAATTATCCTTTAGCTTTAGATCAGTTTCCACAAAAAGGATATGACAATTCAGAGTGTCTCGGTGATGCTAGAAATGTTGTAGGAAGTGACGGAAAAGTCTTTAAAGGGTATGGATTTATGATTCATCAATACCTTTGGGAAGAGTATGCATCATTTGGTCGTGGTCATGGACATGACTTGGCAGATTTTGTAACATATCATAAAGTTCGTGGATTGAAATGGCCGGTTGTAAACGGAAAAGAGACCGCATGGAGATTTAATGTGAAGTTTGATCCATATGCAGCAAAACATGCCAAAGAGAATGGAAGAGGCAGTGAATTTGCATTTTACGGTCCACTTGCAAAAGCATTGCCTTTTGGTAATTTAACAACTGTGACAGACAAAAAGAAAAAACCATTGACAGATAAAGCAAAAATCTTTGCCCGTCCGTATATGGATCCACCTGAAATGCCGGATGAAAATTATGACTTATGGTTATGTACAGGACGTGTGCTTGAGCACTGGCACTCTGGAACGATGACTATGCGTGTACCTGAGTTATATCGTGCGGTACCGGAAGCTCTTGTGTATATGAATCCTGAAACAGCAAAAGAGAGAGGTCTTAAAGACAATGATTTATGCTGGGTGGAATCTCGTCGTGGCAGAGTAAGAGCTCGTGTTGAAACACGTGGACGTAACAGACCGCCAAAACCATTAGTATTTGTACCGTGGTTTGATGAGCGTGTTTTCATCAATAAAGTTACACTGGATCAGACATGTCCAATGTCAAAACAGACAGACTTTAAAAAGTGTGCTGTAAAAATCTATAAAGCATAGAGAATAAAGAATTTACAATGAAACAAGAAGCACTCAGCGACAGAAGGAAATTTATCTTAAATATGGCCCGAGGCGTAGGCTACGCAGCGATTGGCGGATTTTTATGGAGCGCGTATCTTGATGATGCAAAAGCTTCACCGCTTATTTTGCGTCCGCCTGCGGCTATGCCAGAAGAAGATTTTCTTAAAACCTGTATCAAATGCGGATTATGTGTAGAAGCATGCCCGTATGATACATTAATGCTGGCTAAACCTGGTGATCATAGACCAATGGGAACACCATATTTTATACCAAGAGATATACCATGTTATATGTGTGAAGATATTCCCTGTGTTCCAGTATGCCCAAGCGGTGCATTGGATGAGTCGAGTGTAACTGTAAACGGTCACCTTGATATCAATACGGCAGACATGGGTCTGGCAGTAATTGATGAAAACAGCTGTATTGCTTTTTGGGGCATTCAGTGTGATGCATGTTACAGAGCCTGTCCTATTTTAGGTCAAGCGATAACTGTTGAGTATTCTCAAAATGAAAGAACCGGAAAACATGCATTTTTAAAACCTGTAGTACATGCAGATGCATGTACAGGATGCGGAATGTGTGAACATGCCTGTGTGACTGAAAAACCGGCCATATTTATACTGCCTCGTGAAGTGGCAATGGGTAAAGCCGGCAGTCATTATATAAAAGGTTGGGATAAAAAGGATGAGTCACGACTAAAAGATGCTCATGCAATTCACACTACAACAAATGTAAGTAGAAAAAAAGCAGTTGACAAGCTCAACAGCGGTTTGGAAGGTTTACTGGATGAATAAAATATGGAGTAACTACAGATATCTTATACTCAGAAGATTTGTACAGATAGGAATGTTAGTATTATTCTTTGGCGCAAATGCCTGGGGGTGGAAGATACTTGAAGGAAACCTCAGTTCATCTCTACTTTTTGGTTTTATTCCAATGAGTGATCCATATGCTACTATGCAGATGATTGCAGCTGGTGCTGTGGTTGCTGCTGATTTGCTTATAGGCGTTGCGGTTGTGACGCTGTTTTATTTTTTCATAGGCGGCAGGGCATTTTGTTCCTGGGTATGTCCTGTAAATATGGTGACAGACAGTGCTGATTATTTAAGAAGAGTGTTTGGTATTGACAGAGCACAGAAAATGAAACAACCAATTGTAAGAAATGCAAGATATTGGATTTTGGGATTAAGCCTGATAGTCTCTGCTTTTATGGGTATAGCAGCTTTTGAGTTTGTATCTCCAATTTCAATGATGCACAGAGGTCTTGTCTTTGGTATGGGATTTGGCTGGGCAGCTGTAGCTATGATATTTCTTTTTGATTTGCTGGTATTGAGAAACGGATGGTGTGGTCATATATGTCCACTGGGTGGATTTTATTCACTGTTAGGAAAGTTTAGTTTTATTAGAGTGCATCATCTGGAAGAAAACTGTACGCTTTGTATGAAGTGTAAAGTAGTTTGTCCTGAAAAACAAGTACTTCATATGATTGGCAAAGAGTCACTTCCTGTACTCTCAGGAGAGTGTACAAACTGTGCAAGATGTATAGAAGTATGTGATGATGATGCTTTAAGATTCTCGATAAGAGATTTTATTCAAAATAAAAAAATGGGAGAGTAAAATGAAAATTTTAACAAAGATTACGATTGGTTTTGCAACTGCAACACTATTACTTGTTGGATGTAATGAGACTGCAAAAGTAAAACCTCAAGAAAAGACGCAAGTGAAACCTATTATAGATGAAAGTCATTTAGGATACAGAGGTACAACAGACCTCTTAAAAGAAGATGTAGTTCCTCCGAAGGTAGAATATCATTCAGCTGCACCGGGAACATCAAAAAAGTTCAAAAGAGCGTATCAGGATGCTCCACCGATGATACCACATGATACAACAGGAATGTTGCCGATTACACAAGACAACAATCAGTGTCTGATGTGTCATATGCCGGATATGGCACCATCTATGGGTGCTACACCAATTCCTGTTTCACATTTTACAAATTTCAGACCGCATACAGCAGTAAAAGGCGATGAAATTCTTAAAAACGGAAAAGTGATTACAAATACATCGAGTGAAATACAGGCACATGTTTCTATAAAAGTTGACAAAGATGAAAAACATCTCTATGCAGGGCGATTTAACTGTACACAATGTCATGCACCGCAAGCGACAAACATGCTTGTTGATCAAAACAGTTTTAGACCTGTTTATACAGATCCAAACGGTGCTACGAAATCATCTTGGGATCAATCCAAATGGATGAAAAATATTGATACTGAAAAGTAAGTAAATAAATGGAAAGAAGAGAGCTTTTTAGCTTTCTCTCTTCCTCTGTAAAAGAGGCGGCAGGGGAAAGTAAAAATGAAACGGTCATTATACGACCACCGTATTACAATGATGCTGATGCTTTTGTTACAGAGTGTCAAAACTGTGAAGCGCAGTGTGCTTCTTTGTGTCAAGAGCAGATTATAGTAATAGGTAAAGATAAAACACCTTATTTGGATTTTTCCAAGCGTGGCTGTACATACTGTGATGAGTGCGCAACTGCCTGTCCGAGTGATGTCCTGTTGATTCAAAACAAAAGATTAATTGATGTTACAGTTGTTATAAATAAAAACAAATGTTTGAGTTGGCAGGGTGTTATGTGTTTTTCCTGTAAAGACCCCTGTCTGGAAGATGCTATAGACTTCAAGGCAATGTTTATGCCTGAAATAAACAACAAATGCACAAACTGCGGTTTTTGCATAGGCAGATGTCCCGCAGATGCTATTGACATTAAAAAGGCAAGCTAATGAAATATATCTTTTTTTTACTATTGATGATTGTAAATATTTATGCAAAAGGTTTGATACAACCAGAATATGTATATAAAGTTTCATCAGGACTCGTAACAGATGTTTTATATAATAAACAACAACTTTACTGTGCTACTGATGACGGAAAAATAGAAATTTTTGATACAAAAAGCAAACAAATAATACAAAACATAAAATTAGATAAGATTAAGGATTTTATGGGAGATGCAATAGATTCAAAAATATTTTCTATTGATCTGCTTGATGATTCTTTGCTGATACTTTCCCAAGACAATGGTGGATACAGCAGAGTACATATTTACAATTCTGCTGCCTTACATGTAATCATTTTTTCAAATGACAGGCTTAATATTATCAAAGCTAAATTTATAGATAAAGAAAATATTTTAATTGCTCTTATCAGTAATGACATTATCTCTTATAACATTAAATCTAAAAAGAAAAACTGGACAACGCAGGCTTCTATGTCTAAATTTTCTAATTTTGCATTGAACAATGACAAAACATTAGTGGCTATTGCGGATGAAAGTGGGGAAGTGCATATTATTTCGACTAAAGACGGTAAAAAAGTAAAAACACTTACCGGAGACAATGTAGACAATATCTTCAGTATTGACTTTAAAGGTGATGTGATTTTAACCGGAGGGCAAGACAGACGTGTAGGTGTGTATAACCTGAAAAACGGAGATGCTTATTATAAGATGTCACATTTTTTTGTATACGGTGTAGGGCTCAGTCCAAGTGGGAAAACGGCTGCATACAGCAGTGATATAAACAATGATGTAGAACTTTTTGATACAGCGACAAGAGAGGTTTTAGGGAAATATAAAGCCAATAAAATGATTGTCAACAGTATCTATTTTATTAATGAGAAAGAATTTTTTATAAACAGCAGTTCTTCTGAAGTTGGATACTACAAAATAAAATAAGGAGTCGTATATGATAGAATTTACACAGAGTGAGTTTTTAGTAGAAACTGAAGTTCCACAGGATGAATTGATCATATCAAGAACAGATTTGTCAGGAAGAATTACCTATGCAAATGAAACATTTTGTGAAATTAGCGGGTACTCTCAAAATGAAATTATCGGCAAACCTCATAGTATTGTACGGCATCCTGATATGCCAAGCGCTGCATTTGAAGATTTGTGGAATACAATAAAAGCCGGAAAACAGTGGAAGGGCATTGTAAAAAATCTCAGAAAAGACAAAGGTTTTTACTGGGTTGAAGCTCTTGTTTCTGGTGTCTATAAAAAAGGTGAGCTGGTTGAATACAAATCGCTCAGAAGTCCAGTCTCTTATGCAACAAAGTTAGAATATCAGAAATTATATGATAAAATGAGAAGTGAAAAGAACGAAAGAATAAGAAAAATAATTTATACATAAAAAAGGAAAATAATATGAATGTTTCAAGTATAGTAGTGCAGACAGTGCCAAAGTTTTTAGATGAAGTTGTTCAGAGTTTAAAAGAGTGTGAGGTTTGTGATTATCATCTGCATGATGAAAAAGGGCGTATTATTATCACTATAGAAGGTGAAGATGTCAGTGAAGAGCTTGGAAAACTCAAAGTCATAGAAGCTATTCCTCATGTGATTGCTGCAGATATGCAAATGGCGTATTCTGAAGATGAACTAGATGCAAATATCAAAGTTATAAATGAGTCCGATGCCGTACCAAATCTTCTAAAAGATGAAAATATTGATATTGAGAGAGTGACATATCATGGAGATTTAAAGAAAAAAGATTCTCAACTGCAGGAATTTGCAAAAAGTCTCAGTAATCCTGACGGAGTTGAATAATGGCAGTTATTTTTACAGCTACTATCAAATTGGATGATGCCGGAAAATGGTTTATAGAACTCAAAGATGAGGCAGACGGTCGCAGTGAAGTTTGTTTTGATATGGATGAATTTGAAAAAAATATTGAAAAACTCGGCGATGACTATGGTGGATACATTGACGAAGTAAAGTGGCAAAAAGATGACAATGTGCCTCCTTTTGTTATGGATGAAATCAGAGTTCTTATGGCAGAACACCGTGCAAAAATAGAAGAAGAGAGGGGTGAACCGATTACTCCTGTTGCTCAAGAAAATAAAGAGTAAAGCTAAAAACTTGATTTATATCAAGAATTACATAAGTTATATAAGTTATAATTTATGTGAATTTAAAAAAGGAAGAGAAATGAAAAAATTACTACTTTCAATGGCAGCATTGCCATTAGTAATCGGTGGGTTGAGTGTAAGTGCAAGTGCAGATGGGATTAATATTTTAGACAATATTAAACTTAAAGGTCAGATTCGTCCTCG
>JALSKR010000089.1 GCA_026988735.1 Sulfurimonas sp. | reverse complement strand
GAATTGATTGATATCATTATTCATAACAAACATGAAGAACAAAAAATTGGAGCAATAGAATGAAAATACTGATTTTGGAAGACGAAATTGTTTTAGCACTGAGTATGAGAGAGTTTTTGGAAGACAGTGGGTATGAAGTAGACTGTTACCATAACTCAGATGATGCCTTTGATGCCATGTATGAAAAAGTATATGATTTGTATCTTTTAGATGTGAAAGTACCAGGGGAAAAAAATGGTTTCCAATTGCTTGAAGAGTTACGCAAGGAGGAGAACAAGACACCTACCATTTTCATCACCTCTTTGACAGACATAGAGGACTTAAGCCGTGGCTATGAGTGTGGTGCCTGTGACTACATACGAAAACCCTTTGATTTGGCAGAACTAAAGTTACGGGTAGAACAGGTAATAAAGTCACAATGTTTTGCTTCTAGTGAAGATTTGGTTGAATTGCCTTTTGACTATACTTATGATGTCAAAAAAATGAAGCTTCTTTACAAGGGTGAAAGTATTAAACTTGGTAAAACAGAGACAAAGATTCTTGAACTTCTCATTAAGCGGCGTGGTTCTGTGGTGGGGTGTGAAATGTTCTGGGAAGAGGTATGGGGTGAGTGGGTGGACTCTGCCAATATACGTGTGCAGGTAGGAAACCTACGTAAAAAACTTGAAAAAGATTTCATCAAAAATGTGCGTGGTGTAGGATACAGTATTGATTTTTAATACCGAAGAATTTGCACGAAAGTATGCCTTGCGATACACGGGTATATTGGCGATACTGCTTATTGTGCCTTTGATAGTCTATGTACTCTTGTTGCTTCAAATCGATGATGCGAAGGTCAAACTCTCTTTGGAGCAAGAAGCTAAAAACATTATACACCTGATGCAAAGGTATGACAATAAGGAAAAGGTATTTCATTTTCCTCGCTATAAAGAGTATAAAGCAGCATTATATACAGGAAACTACCAAGAGGTCTTTAGTACACTTGATTTTCATCCAAACTCTTTTACCGAGGGCTTTCATAAAAAAGGGTCACGTTACTACTATGTCTATCCTTTACCCCCTAACTACTATTTTGGTGCAAGTTATCTGTTGGTCTCTACACAACATACTGCCAATACCATTTACTACCTTGCCGCCACAGTGATGGCAGCGATTATTTTTGCGTTGTTTTTGTTCTCTTTTTTGTTGTTGCGAAACTTTTCAAAACCTTTTGAAGCGCTCAATACACAGTTGGATAATTTTATCAAAGACTCCATGCATGAGATTAACACGCCACTGAGTATCATTAACTTGAATGCAGATTTGTTTGCGAACAAGTATGGAGATAACAAATACCTACAGCGCATGAAGTCCGCCTCTAAAACATTGGCAACGATATACAATGATATGGACTATCTCATTAAGCAAGGACGCGTGACACATAAACGTCAAGAGATTGATATGGGAGATTTTTTACAAAACAGAGTAGACTACTTTCAGGAAATAGCCAATCTAAAAGAGATTCAATTGATTACTGATATTGCTTCTGAGTGTTATTATGTTTTTTCAAAAACAAAATTGCAACGTATTATGGACAATACGCTTTCTAATGCCATCAAATATAGTGACCATGCAAGCCGTATAGAGATAAAACTTTTCAAAGAGCATGAAGCTATTGTTTTTGCAGTAAAAGACTATGGTGTGGGTATAGAAAATGTGGAAAAAATATTTTCGCGTTACTATAGGGAAAATGATGCCAAGGGTGGCTTTGGGATAGGGTTAAATATTGTGAAACAGATTATTGATGAAGAAGAGATTCTTCTTGATATCACTTCTACATTGGGTGTGGGCACTACTTTTCAATACACATTCAATACAAATAATAAATAATAATACTCAATTATTTATTTTTTACACTTTTTTTACACTTCCTTGTTATGATACTTCCTGAAACTAAAATATAAAGGGAGTATGAATGCATACAAAAATTAAATATCTTGCCTACGCAACATTGTTTTTATCTGCATCTGCGTCAGTCATGGCAGCAGATTTAACAAAAGCATATGATATGCCAGATGCAACGAAAATGATTGAGAAAGACTTGTTCGCTGGTCCTACAAAATATACTATGCCTAAATCATGTAACTTAAGTGATGCAGACGCGATTGCCAGAGGAAAATTTATTTTCCATAACCTTAATGGTAAAAAAGCAAAAAAGAATCCACCTAAAGGTTTGGTCAAATTTATCGAGAAAAAAGGTAAAGACGGCAAAGTGAAAAAGAAAGCAAAACAGTATGGTAACTGTGTCGCTTGTCACAACATTGAAGGTGCAAGAGGTGCTGGAAATATTGGTCCATCACTAGAGAGTTACAAAGCAAACTTTATAGATACAAAAGCAAGAGATGCA
Organism: Sulfurimonas sp.; assembly: GCA_026988735.1. Lineage (GTDB taxonomy): Bacteria > Campylobacterota > Campylobacteria > Campylobacterales > Sulfurimonadaceae > Sulfurimonas. The sequence goes on along the minus strand of JALSKR010000089.1, from coordinate 506 downwards.
CAATTTGTCTATCAAAAAATTGCTGACCCTCGTATAGATAACCCAAATACACACATGACAGTAAACTTAACAACAAAACTTATGAGTGAACAAGAAATTTGTGACTTGACAGCGTATGTTGTACAAGATAAAAGTAAAAAATAAAAGGAATTAAAATATGAAAAGAAGAAATTTTTTAAAGAGTATCTGTGCAGCATCAGCTGTAGCAGCAACCGTGTCACCATCATTATTGGTAGCAAAAGATGCACCTAAAGGTGGCAATGTATTAAGTTATGATGCAGCCGTTGCAGCGATTACAGGTGGTAAGGCCGTAGCAGACAGTGACAAAATCAAACTTACAGTACCTGAGATTGCAGAAAATGGTGCGGTTGTACCAGTCAAAGTAAATGTTGAGTCTCCTATGACAGAAGCAGATCATGTAAAAGCGATTCATGTGCTTACAACGAAAAATGGTAATGCAAGATGTGCAGATGTAATGCTTACACCACTTAATGCTAAAGGCTACT
>JALSKR010000088.1 GCA_026988735.1 Sulfurimonas sp. | reverse complement strand
ACGGTGTTTTGGGTCACGAAGAGCTTATCATTACAAAGGCAATAAAAAGTGCCAACAAAAAAATAGGTTTTGAGCAGTTTGTCGGTCCAATCGTGCCTGATGTTGCTTTTGCTCCTTACTGTCGCAATAACTACAGCTATTTTATAGCGATGTACCATGATCAGGGACTTGCTCCACTCAAGGCACTCTATTTTGATGAGAGTGTCAATATCTCTTTGAATTTACCAATTGTGCGAACATCTGTTGATCACGGCACTGCTTTTGACATCGCTTACAAAGGCGAAGCAAAAACACTGAGTTATACCAATGCTGTACAAGCAGCATTAGAACTTATGAAATTTGATACTAACGTCTCGGAATCTGTGCTTTAGTACTGACTACTGTTTCTGCCATGCCACTCTCAGCCCACCCTAAAGGATGGGTTCCGAATGACATCCTGTTCTTGGAATCGGTACTTTAGTGCCGACTGTTGCTACTTTTGCCACTCTCAGCCCAGCTTGAAAGATAAATTCCATAAATTTTTTTAAATGATAATTATTTTCCTTTAAGGTTAGTTCTGTTATACTACAACTATAAATATTTAGAAGGAAAATGAAATGAAAAAAATCGTAGCACTAACAGTAACAGCCGCTTCGTTGATGGCATCTACATTGGTTCAAGATGCAAAAAACGCAGGTCTTATGCCAATTCCAAGTTCACAAACAGAACTTTTAAAACTGACTGACAATCCGAAAAACCCTATCACAAAAGCAAAGGTGAAACTCGGTCAAAAACTTTATATGGATCCGCGTCTTTCACGCAGTGGTCTTATTTCATGTAACACATGTCACAATTTAATGGAAGGCGGAGATGACGGCGTAGGTCCTTCAACAGGGCACATGTGGAGACACAACCCGCATCACTTGAATGCACCGACTGTTTACAATGCAGTATTTTTCGGTTCTCAGTTTTGGGACGGACGTGCAAAAGATTTGGAAGAACAGGCACAGGGACCGGCGCTTGCACACCCGGAAATGGCTGCAACAAAAGGACATATAGAAGAAGTAGTCAAATCTATGCCACAATATGTAAAAGCGTTTAAAAAAGCATATGGTGACAATGTAAAAATTACTTTTGAAAAAATTACGGACACTATTGCAAACTTTGAACGTACACTTGTAACACCGGCACCGTTTGATGCCTTTATGAATGGTTACGAAGAAGCAATGACACCAAAACAAAAAGAGGGTTTAAAAACTTTCATACAGGTTGGTTGTGCTTCTTGTCATAACGGTGTAGCACTTGGCGGTGAAATGAATGTACTCAATGTAGCAGCTACCTATAAATATATGAATGTAGGTGACTTTAAAGGTGACAAAAACGGCATGGTAAAAGTACCGACGCTTAGAAACATTACTGAGACAGCACCTTACTTTCACAATGGTATGATTTGGAACTTAAAAGATGCTATTAAAGAGATGGGACGCATTCAACTTGGAATGAAAATCACAGACAAACAGGCTGCATCTATTGAAGCATTCCTTGGTTCATTGACAGGGAAAAAACCGCATATGATGATGCCTATGCTTCCGGCTTCAACAAATAAAACTCCTAAACCTAACTTAAACTGATTTTATAGCAACATAATGTTGCTATAAAATATTTTCTTCACGCGTATACCTGATTATCTCTTTTTTCAATTGCTTAAATTCAGATTTTTCTACATTTTCAAGAGCATATATTAATCTGTCCAATGATTTGTCTTTCCCTAAATAGGGTACGACTTTTTTCAGAAATTTCTCTTTGTTCTGAATGCTTTGCAACTCTTTTTTAATCTCTTTTTGTTTATTCGGTCTCTTTGTATTTTTTACCACTGTATACATGTAAAGCAAAAACAGTGTTACAACTATTCCCGCCAAGAAATAAACTGCTTTTTCCATCATAGTTACATTTTCCTCCTTTTTTGTTATTTTGTCAGGCAGAGCATCTTCTACATGTATGACAAAAGCCTCTGTTTTTATCTCTTTTGCTCTTTGCTCCTTGGTGTCAAAATACGTTAATGAAACAGAAGGGATCGTGAAGTTTTTATCCGAAACAATTTCAAAACTTTTTTGATAAATCTCCTGCTCTCCCTGGCGCAGTTTCTTTGTACTTTTTTCATAAACAGTCGCACTCGCTATACTAATATTAACATCATCAAAATTATTGATATTGCCCCTGCCTTGCAAAGAAAGAGAAAATGTTACCGGCTCATTTTTATGAACAACTCCTGTATTGACACTGGCATGAAGCTCATAAGAGCCGATAATCTCAAGATTTTCAGGAATTTCTTTTACCGTGAGCATAAGTGCATTCGAATAGATAGTGCGTTTTTTATGTTTTGGTACAGAGAGTTCTATTGTGGCTTTTGCCGGACCAAAGACAAATGAACCGTTTTTTTGCGCCACAATTTCATACGTGATTTCTTCTACCCACTCCCCTTTGTTGTTTTCATACTCTTTATCACTCAGTTCCTGCAGTAAAAAATCATCAAAATGAGGAGTTTCAATATTGTAATCTTCTAAATCTTTAAAGACAAGCCTTACATGTAACAGAAGCTTTTCTCCTACCATCGGTGTTTTATTCTCTATATCCATACTGAGTTTATAATCCGGGGAAATTGTTTGTGTACGTTTTTTCACGCTTACATGTAAAGGCTGTGTTGTTTCAATCTTTCCGTCAACTTCTATACGAAAAGCAGGTAATGTAACATCTTTCATCGGAGTAAAAGAGTATATTCTCGTCACTTTATCCGCTTTTTTTGCATTGATTAGTGTTGCCTCATGGGAAGTTTTTACATTTTGCACCACATGTCCGTCTATATACTCTATCTTAGGAAATGTCACATGAAAGCCTTTGGCAACGACACGAAACTCCAATACCTCTGTTTGTACAATCTCTTTTGGCGCAGTCGTCTGCACCCATGCATGCAATTCAAAAGAGACAAGAAGCAATAAAAAAATGATACTACCAAGGTTTTTTACTGTCACTACTGCTCCTTTTTGTCCGAATTTTTTGCAAGAAAACAGGAGTTTTTTGTTTTTGTATTATTTTTATCCATTTTTCTTCCTCTGACAAAACCAGTTTTTGCAGTTTTATCCTGTATTTTGAACTGGCTCTATAATCATTATTCATTTGTTCAAGCCTGTTTTTGTAACATACTTTGGCACTGCCTCTGCTGAAAATCTTTTTGAGTTTTTTTCTTTTTTTGAGTTCCTGAGAAACTATCTGTAAATTTTTTTTTGTCTGCTCAAAAGCATACAACGCTAAAGAGTGCTCAAACTGAGACTTTGCCAATGCAAGTTTGCCTCTTTGGACATAACAGTTTCCGATATTGTGATAAATCTTTGCATTGCACTTTTTATTTGTTCCCAAAGCCCGTTTATAATAAACTACCGCCTCCAAATACTTATGCTGCCTGTATAAAGCATCGGCAATATTATAGTTTATTTCGCGTGTAGGTGCTAGCTCTTTATAGTACTGAATTGCTTTTTCGTACTCTTGTTGCTCATAACAGGACGCTGCTTTTTGCAGTTTTACAAAGTCGAAAACACCGGCATTTGCAGGAGTATTCAAAAAAATCAGTTGTAGCAGACCAAAGAGCACAGCAACTTTTACTGTATGCTTTTGTTTCAAGCCCAGTATAAAAACAAAATAGAGTATCAACAGTGCAACTCCCAAAGGGTACATAAACAACTCCTGATACTGTTTCATATGAGACTCACTGCTACTTGTTTTTTGTGAACTCTCTTGTATGGCATTGAGAATTTTTTCTATATCACCCTCTCCCCATTGATGTTTTATATAATACCCATCACTTTTTTGCGCCATATTTTTCAAGGAATTATTTGTTTTGGAACCAAAATCAATTACATAAAGCCTTAGATGATTTTTCACAATATAAGAAATTTCATCCGCTCTTGCTATATCTTCACCGCCGTCACTGAGCAGGATGATGTTTTTTGTTTTTTCTAACCGCAGCATCTTTTTACTTGCCTCAAATGCTCCTAACAGATTAGTATTTGGTTCGAACTTTTGCTTTATCTCGGCATTTGCCAGCATATAAGCAAGAGCCTGCGTATCTTCGCTTACAGGGTAAAGCATATAACTGTTTTTTGCAAACAGAAGTACCCCTGCATGTAAGCTGTCTGCTTTTTGGATGAGTCTTAAAAGTTTTTCTCTGGCTAAGACCAAGCGGCTCGGATAAATATCTGATGCTTGCATAGATTTAGAGACATCAAGAGCAATAACCGCCGAACTGCTCATCTGTTTTATAAGGGCATTTTGCTGCAAATATACAGGCCGGGCAAGTGCAATTACCATCAAAGATATGACAAGCAAAAAATATCTGTAGCGCACGGAAATTCGTAGTCGTTGGGGATGTAATTCGAGTTGTTTCAGGACTGCTTGTGAAAAAACAGTTTCGAGAGTATTTTTCTTTTTTTTAAAAGAGAAAACAAAGAGCAAGGTAGGAACAATCAGGAAATAGAGTATATAACTGTATAAAAAAAACATTTAGAGTACTCCTTTGTTTTTCACATGTGGCACAAGCAGTGCAGCACACAAGAGTGCAATAAGTAAAAAATAAAAATATATATGATCATCCACACGCAGCATGTTATACTCCAGTTCACTCTTTTCCAAGCTGTCAATATTTTTGTATACCTTTACCAAATCTTCTTTATTGTGCACTTCAAAATTTTTGGCACCGTTTTTATTTGCAATCACTTTCATCATATCACTGTAGCTTTTGTCTATGGTTATGGTATAAATTTTTATACTGTATTTTTTTGCCAGTTTCAAAGCAAATGCAAGCGGAATTTTACTTGCAGAATCTTCCCCGTCACTCAGCAGTATAATGATTTTTGACTTACTATTTGAGTTTTTTAAAAGCTCTATTGATGAGACAACACCATCAATCAATGCCGTGCTTTTTCCAAGAACACCCACCTCAATCTTACCTGCTATACTTTTTTGTGCCTCTTTGTCAAAACTCAAAGGAGAGGCTATAGCGGCTGTTGTACCAAAAACAACCAAGCCTATTCTGTCTCTCTTTCTTGCAGCTATAAAATTTTGCACAACCTCTTTAACAACATCGAGCCTGCTTTGCCTGTACTTTTTTTCACTAAATCCGTAAGTGCTCATGGAACCGCTGGTATCCAAGGCAAGCACTATATCAACAGCATTCTTTTTTACCGCTTTTATTTTTTTTGTTATAACCGGATCGCTCAATGCAAGAACCATACATGTAAGCATCATCCATTTTAGAATTTCTTTTCCGTAGTGCTTTTTGTCTGCGTGCGGCAGCAGTTGGTAAAAATGCGGCATGTAGTAGGATTCTTTCTCCTGCCTGAAGAGTAAAGCGGTGAGCAGAAACAGTGGCAACAGTAATAACAAAAAAGGATATGTAAAATGAAATGAATCAAGCATAAAAATCTCTTAATTCGTCTAAAAAAATCTTTATTTCCTTTTGCAACTCTTGAGGTATTTGCAGAGATTTTTTTTGGTATTTATAGACAAAGAGCTGTGAAATAATACGTTCAAGTTCTTCTTTTTGTTCTTTTGTTTTTGCCAGTTTTCTTCCGTAATAGGTAAACAGATATGCACTTTGCTTTACATTGTAAAAATTTGCATGCAGCAGTATATTTAAATAATATGTTTCGTCTTTCCTGTTTTTTTGCACTCTTTTTTTATAAAAATAAAAAAGTGCAAACAGCAGTATAAGGAAAAACAGTATAAAAAACACTAACAGATTCAAAGAGTTGTCCGGTACCGGTATAGGAGCAAAAATATCATTTATCTCTAACTGGTTCATATTCTGCTCATTAAATGAATGATTTTTTCAGCCGGATCTTCATCCGTGTAAATTTTCACAAAACGTATACCTGCTGTTTGCAGTTTTTTATATAATACTTCATCATTTTGTGCTGTTTTTTTTCTATACGAATGAAGCGTCCTTTTATCCAAAGTTATATCCGCACTCACACCCAAAGAGGGATCGATAATATTTATTTCACCAAGTTCCACGGGACTTTCTTCAAAACGATCCCGCACAATAATAAGGACAAGCTCATGTTTCAGGCTCAATGCCATCAAATTTAAAGTGTGGGCATCAAAAAAATCTCCGATTAAAAACAAAATACTTTTGCTTTGAATTTGTCTGTACAGAGCCTGTGTTATATATGAATAATCCAAAGTTTTTCCAAGAACATCAAAAGTGTCAACTTTTTCTACAAGTCTTCGCACACCAAAAAGCTGTTTTGTCTTTTGCGTACACAAAAAGAGCGTATCACTGCAGATATAACTCATAAACGGATTATTTTGCCTGATACAACTGTAACTGAGTAACGCACAAATTTGAGTCAGTAAATCCTTTTTCAGTAATTGTGTTCCAAAATGAAGTGAACCGCATAAAAAAGGAGCAATTACTACATTGAGTTCTTTTTGCTGATAAAAAGTTTTCACATAGGGTTTTGTAGTTTTTGCACTTATAATCCAGTCGATATGCCTTATATCATCTCCGCTTTCATACTCTCTTAGCTCTTGAAAATCATATCCCTCACCTCTTCTTTTTGAAATATTTTCCCCAGTGATTTTACTAAAGACTTCTCTTTGTGTTTTGATAAGGATTAGTGCAAGTTTTTTATTGGACTCCAAAAGTGTTTTTAACATGCTGTTAGGGTATTTCTATAGATTCTAAGATTGTTTGAATAATATCATCACTGCTCAACCCTTCTGCAATGGCGTCATAACTTAAAATGATACGGTGTCGCAGGACATCTTTTATACTCAGAGCAATATCTATGGGAGAAACAAAATCATTGCCTCGTAAATAGGCTCTTGCTTTGACGGCTTTTAGCATATTTATCGTTGCACGCGGACTTGCTCCAAAAGCTATATAGCGTTCTAATTTTTCAAGACCGTATTTTTTCGGATCTCTTGTTGCAAAAACAAGTTTTACGATGTAGGTACTCAGTTCTTCTTCAATATGAACAGCTTTTACCTCTTCTTTCATCTCTTCGAGTTCACTGGCTAAAAGAACCGGTTCAATGGATTCAAAAGTCTCATTTGCAGCTTTTTGTGCTATTAAATACTCTTCATCTTCTGTGTTATAACCGACAATTACTTTAAACATAAAACGGTCCAACTGCGCTTCGGGCAAAGTATAGGCACCCTCCTGTTCAATCGGATTTTGCGTTGCAAGCACCAAAAAAGGAGGATTGATTTGAAAACTTTCATCACCTATTGTAACCTGTCTCTCCTGCATAACCTCTAAAAGTGCCGATTGTACTTTCGCAGGTGCTCTGTTAATCTCATCTGCCAAAAGTAAATTTGTAAAAACCGGACCGTGTTTGATTTTAAATTCTCCGGATTTGACATCATAAATTTCTGCTCCGATAATGTCTGATGGCAGTAAATCAGGAGTAAACTGCACACGTTTAAAATCCAGACTCAATGCTTTTGACAAAGCATTGACAGCCGTTGTTTTTGCGAGACCGGGAACTCCTTCAAGCAGTATATGTCCGTTTGTAATAAGTCCGATAAGCAGGGCATCAATCATGTTTTCATGACCGATGACCCCTTTTGCAATTTCTTGTTTTAGTAATTTTATCTTGTTTTTCATATATAAAGTGTAGTATTAGTTTGTAAAAGATATGTAAAACATAAGTGCCTAACAAGAATAAATAACATATTTAACAACATATAAAGGAGTTTTATTATGGACACAGATGAATTTTACCTCACAGACGAAGAAAAAAAAGCACTCAAAGAGATAGCAAAAGCAGCGCTTTATGAAGCTGTTATACATAACCGAAAAATTGCCCTCGATGAAGAGAAAGTACCTCCAAAATTCAAACTGCATTTGGGAGCTTTTGTCACGCTCAAAGAAAACGGCAGACTCAGAGGGTGTATAGGACGATTTGAACCGGATGAGCCTCTTTATCAGGTCATTATAGATATGGCAATTTCCGCTTCACGGTATGACACCCGTTTTAACCCTGTCACAAAAGAAGAACTTGACAATATAGAGATTGAAATTTCAGTGCTCACACCGAGAAAAAAAGTCAACTCTGTTGATGATGTCATTGTCGGGAAGCATGGAATATATATTGAATACGGTACAAAAAACGGTACCTATTTACCACAGGTTGCAACAGATATGGGATGGGATAAAGAGCAGTTTGTCAGAAGCTGCTGTGTGGAAAAAGCGGGAATTGCACCCGAGCATTGCAAAGATGCAACGCTCTATGTATATGAAGCGATAGTCTTTTAAGACTTCCTTCATCCTCTTTGAAACTTATTTACTTTCAACCAGTCTTGAAAAATACTCTTGTGGATGTTTACACACAGGACATTTTTTCGGAGGTTTTTTTCCATAATGCACATGTCCGCACACTTCACATATCCATGCTTCTTCTTCATCACTTTCAAATTCATGTCCGGATGTAAGTCTTTCTAAAAGCATTGTGTACATTTTTTCATGTTCAACTTCTACTTTTCCTATGGCGTTAAAGAGTGCAGCAGCTTCTGTATCACCCTCTTCTTTGGCAATTTTTGCAAAATCCGGATACATATCAGAATTTTCATAGTGCTCGCCGTTGATTGCATCCTGCAGGTTTTGCGCTGTATTGCCAAAACTCTCTTCAGTGGCGTTTTTGAGCCTGTTGTGCAGGGCAAATTCTAATTTTGCATGCTGTTTTTCATTATTTGCCGCTCTTTGAAAATGAGCAGCTATATCTCGGTACCCCTCTTTTTGTGCTACTTTTGCATAAAATTCGTATTTGTTTCGGGCTTGCGATTCTCCGGCAAACGCTTTCATAAGATTGACTAACGTAAGATTTTGCGTAATCATCTCCATTGCCTCACCACAACAATGCAATTCTCCTCCTCCGACTGCCTGTACTTCTACAATATTTCCACATTTATTACATCTATACGTTTCATACTTTCTCATAGTAACACCTTTAAGTGCCTGACAAGAATAAATGACATAATTTAATGAAAAGAGAAAATAGAAGATACAAGGCGAAAATCCGCAGGAGCTACTAGTAGCTTCAAGGGTTTTCAACGAAGTTAGATTGTATTTTCTCTCTTCACCCGAAGGGCAGCATACAAAGGACTCATTTCCTGCGTTGAACTTTCGTTAACGATGCTAGCATCGCCAACAAAAGTTTGCCTTGAAACTAAATCCTTTGTATGTTGTTAAATATGTCATTTATTCTTGTCAGGCACTTATATTAAAATCTTTCATCATTATTGCACAGACAAACTTAAAGTTTTTCCTTTACATGATTCAGAACAATATTATTATATTTTCAGTACAATAAATATATTTTTAATTTTTACAAGGATTTTGACACCATGAGTTTTTTAAAAGAGTACGATGAAGAAGTTTATAACTTGTGCGAAAAAGAGTTAGAGAGACAGACTGACCACCTCGAAATGATAGCAAGTGAAAACTTCACACTTCCGGCAGTAATGGAAGCAATGGGTTCGGTATTTACAAACAAATATGCTGAGGGGTACCCTGCAAAACGTTATTATGGCGGGTGTGAATATGCAGACAGCGTTGAGCAGTTGGCTATAGACAGAGCATGTAAACTTTTTGGGTGCAAATATGCAAATGTACAGCCACATTCAGGTTCACAGGCAAACGGAGCTGTTTATGCGGCGCTTTTAAAAGCCGGCGACAAGCTTTTAGGTATGGATTTAAGCCATGGCGGACACTTGACACATGGTTCCAAACCAAGTTTTTCAGGAAAAAACTACTCCAGCTTCACCTATGGTGTTGAACTTGACGGACGTATTAACTATGACAGAGTTTTAGATATTGCTAAAATTGTACAGCCTAAAATCATCGTATGTGGGGCTTCTGCGTATGCCCGTGAAATTGATTTTAAGAAATTTCGTGAAATTGCTGATGAAGTCGGTGCTATTTTATTTGCTGACATTGCGCACATTGCAGGTTTGGTAGCCGCAGGTGAGCATCCTAGTCCATTCCCGCATGCACATGTAGTCACAACAACCACACACAAAACACTTGCAGGACCTCGTGGCGGTATGATCATGACAAATGATGAAGATATCGCAAAGAAAATAAACTCTGCTATTTTTCCGGCTCTTCAAGGCGGACCGCTTGTACATGTAATCGCTGCAAAAGCAGTTGGTTTTAAACACAACCTTGCACCAGAATGGAAAGATTATGCGAGACAGGTAAAGAAAAATGCTTCTGTTTTGGCTGATGTACTTATGAAACGCGGCTATGATGTCGTAAGTGGCGGAACGGACAACCATCTTGTTCTTGTCAGTTTTGTAGGACGTGAAATTTCAGGAAAAGATGCTGATGCAGCACTGGGAAATGCAGGTATCACTGTAAATAAAAACACAGTTCCGGGTGAAACAAGAAGTCCTTTTGTCACATCAGGAATACGTGTCGGTTCACCTGCCCTTACATCTCGCGGTATGAAAGAAAAAGAGTTTGAACTCATAGCAAATAAAATGGCAGATGTTTTGGATGATATCAACAATACTGAACTTCAGGCAAAAATAAAAGAAGAACTCAAAGAGCTTGCCCAAAATTTTGTAATTTACAATCAACCGACATACTAAGGTCACAATATGACTGCCATGGATTTAAAACTTATAAAAATGGTAAGTGATCACTACTGGATCAAAAGAGATACAGTAGTGAACAAAATCACTTTTAAAGGGCGTACTTTTTACAATAAATTTGAAAAAGTCAATGCTCCTTTAAACCAGTCTGTAATTAACAAACATATAAAAGGTGAAATAACTGTAGCCCATTCGATTGTAGACAAAAAAGGGATTGTTGAAAATATAGTTATTGATTATAACGGCAGAGATCCTGAAAGATTTTATCACAAAGCACAGCTTCTTTTACGTGAAGAAGGTTTTATCAACTTTACAGCCTATGAAACGAAGACAAAAGGGCATTTGCATCTCTATATTCATAAAGGGCATACAACACTGCAAGAAGCTATACAGCTTGGTAAAATGATCAGCATGAAACTGGCTGCAAAGCAGCCAAAACAGTGGAGAATGTTTCCGACAAATGATTTGCCTGATGAATACAATATTTTGACACTTCCTTATGAAGTCTATGCAAAAGAGAGAGGCGCTTCATGGTCGAAGCATATGTAATTTTGTTCTTTAGGTTATTTTTGGTATCATAGAACAAATAAAAAATTGAGGGTATAGTATGAATGATAAGAATGAACTAAGTGATATTGTCCTAAATAAAAACGGCTCATCCAGCTCAAATAAGAAAATAATTCTCGCTGTTGCTACATTGGGAATTATTCTGATAGTAGTTGTTATGCTTATGAATTCACTCAATTCCAAGGGTACAGACAATTTACCTCAAGCTATACTGCCACCGGAACCTCAAGCCAAAACTCTTACACAGGAAACACCTGAAGAACCTCTTTTTGAAGAAGTAGATGTTATACAGGAAAATAACTCTGTTGATGAAGATTTAGATAAAATTGCACAAAAACTCAAACAAGAAAGTAAACAAGAGCATAAAACAGTTGCTGCACCACAAAAAAAAGTAGTTACCCAAACGAAAAAAGTAATACAAAAACCTCAGGTGAAACCAAAATCTCACGTAACATCAAAGATAAAGTATTATATACAGGTTGGGTCTTTTTCAAAATATGAACCAAATAAAAAATTCTTAAAATCTATATCAGATTTAGGATATACATATACATATCACAAAGTTGCAAGCAATGGTAAAACACTCAATAAAGTGTTAATCGGTCCGTTTGCGACAAAAAAAGAAGCAAATAATGCTAAACGTGTTATTCGTGCCAAAATTGAGCCGGGTGCATTTTTAGTAAAATTATAATTTTACAAGGGTAATCTTGATATATTCTAAACAATTTACACAAGATCAATTGGCACCTATTGCCGTTTATTCAAAACTAAAAGAGTTTTTCAAGGAGGAAGTATCCTACCTTTTTGAAAGTGCCGGACAGAGTGAAGGAAACTACAGTTTTATCTGTATAGGTGCGAGAGAACGCCTGCAGTATATAGACGACAAAACAGTCTATACAGATAAAAACGGTACAAAACACATTAAAAAAGAAAATCCTTTTTCCTTTTTAAAAGAGTATTATAAAAATATAGATGTCAACGAATATAAAAATGCCACAAAAAAACTAAATGTCGGTTATGTGGATGGGTTTATCGGCTATATCGGTTATGATATGGTAAAAGTTTTTGAGCCGAAACTTCGATCATTTATGGACAATCTCAAAGATGAGCTCAACACTCCTGACTTGGACCTGATTTTGCCAAAACTTGTCCTTGTCTATTCCCATAAAAATCATCAGATTACACTTATTTCGACACTCAAAGAATATAGTGAAAAATTTCAGTCCATTGAAGATGATTTAAAAGGCACCTATACTTATAAACACAGAGTTTTCAATATTGGAGAAGACAAAGGAAGCTTTGCACACACAAAAGAAAAATTCTTTGCCATGATAGACAAATCGAAAGAGATGATTAAAAGCGGTGATGTTTTTCAGATTTTAATGACAAATCGTTTTACAAGATATATAAAAGTGCACCCTTTTAGTTTTTATAGAATTTTACGCACAAAAAACCCCTCTCCTTATATGTTCTTAATGGAGTATGAAAATTTTTCTATAGTCGGATCTTCTCCTGAAGTAATGGTAAGACTGACAGACAATGAACTCCTTCTTCGTCCTATTGCCGGTACAAGAAAACGAGGAAGTACAAAACAAAAAGACAAAGAATTAGAAAAGGAACTCCTTGCTGATCCAAAAGAGCTGGCCGAGCATTTAATGCTTATTGATCTTGGCAGAAATGATGTCGGACGGGTTGCCAAAACAGGAACAGTCAAAGTGGAAGACATTATGCATATAGAGCGTTTTTCACATGTAATGCATATTGTTTCTGATGTAGTGGCAACACTTGATGATGGTAAAGATATGTTCGATTTGTTTATGGCAACATTTACAGCTGGTACTATGACGGGTGCTCCAAAAATTCGTGCTATGGAGCTTATAGCCGAATACGAAGGTTTAAAACGCGGTTTTTACAGTGGCAGTGTCGGATACTTCGGATTTGACGGAAATATGGACAGTGCCATTGCCATACGTACAGCGCTTGTAAAAGAAGACAAAGTAGTACTCCAGGCAGGAGCAGGAATAGTTGTAGACAGTGTGAAAGAGTTGGAGTACCTGGAAGTAAATAACAAACTCGGTGCACTTATTCACTCTCTTGAAGATTTAGATAAAAAACAATAAAAGAGACGCAATGTATAAACTTTTCTCCATCTTTGGAAATCCTGTTTCACACTCACGCAGTCCTCTGATGCACAACAGCGTTTTTAAAAATCTCAAGTTTAATGCCTGCTATACACGTACGCTTCTCAAAGATGGCAGTAAACTCAAAGAAACCTTTTTTTCTCTGGGTCTGAGTGGTGCTAATGTAACAGTACCACACAAAGAGAGTGCCTATGCAGCCTGCGATGAAGTCCGTGGCTTTGCAAAAAAAATCGGAGTTGTCAATACACTCATCAATGAAAACGGCAAACTTATCGGCTACAACACAGATGCTGACGGATTTATGTATGCGATTAGTGAGTTTAAAGATATAAAAGAGATTTTGATACTTGGTGCAGGTGGCACAGCAAAAGCCCTTGTACAAAAATTCCTGGATGAAGGATTACATGTAACGGTACTCAACAGAAGTCAATCACGTCTATCATACTTTCAAAAACTCAATTGTAAGTGTTACACATGGGAAAACTTTCAGCCCAATCAATATGATTTAGTAATAAACACAACAAGTGCAGGACTTAAAGATGAAAATTTACCTGCACCAAAAGAAATGATTAAAACTGTTTTACAAAATACCCGATATGTTGCAGATGCCATATATGGCAAAACCACTCCTTTTTTACAACTCGCCAAAGAAAAACAGCTTACATGTAAAGACGGTGCAGACATGCTTTTAGGACAGGGAGTATTGGCAAATGAACTTTTTTGCAACTTTACACTTGACAAAGAAGCTATAAAAAAAGAGATGCAGAAAAGCTTTCTTTACTAAACTTTTTGCAAAATTTATCGAGAGAAACTAAAACCTATAGAGAGCTTTGTAATATCTTTGTTATAATCAATCAAAGATTCAACATACCCGCTAAAAAGTTTTATATACAAATACGATTTATCTTTTCGTAAGGGATAAGAATAGGTCGCTTCAACCGTTCCTTTCATGCTGTCTATATTCCCTCGTGCCATCAGACTAAACATATGTTTATGATAAAAATAGGTAAATTTCACTTTTGTATACCCTAAATACTTCATCAGATCAGGATTATCACTCAAATTTGCAGTTCCAGGAAAAGGTGCTAAAAGTGTTAAATCTGTAATAAGCGTACTGTGTTGCAGTCGCAATGTTGTATAAAAGTAGTTTATACTTTTAGAAAGGTTAAAGCCTTGAAATTCTGCTATATCTGTAGTATTTGGCTGTCCGTTGGATTTATGCGCAATAGCAAACTTTAATGAACGCACCTGAAATATTGATTTTTTATCACTGATTGGAAAAACAACAAATCCCTCAGGATTATATAAATTTTCTCTAAAAGGAGAAGATGTAACATATATCTGCCAAAAAGCCTGTTGTGTATAGGCCAAAGAATATTTTTCTCCTAAACCAAAAATATTTTTAAAAACTTGCAGTTGTAAACTCACTTGAATTTCAGCTTCAAACTTATCATATGTCACAATGTTAAGTTTATGATTTACATACGTCTTATTTGCAGCACCAAAAGGTAAAAGATAATTTGCTTTATAGGGACGAAGTCCAAAAGAATTATCAAGCCACTTTTGCATATTCTCTTTTGAAGTATCATTTGCAATATTTTCAATATTTATTTTACTTTTTGTTGCATCAGAGACTTGTTCTGCCTGTAGCACTGTTACTATTAAACTTATATATAAAAATAAAAATAATTTCATTTACACCCTTACCCTGTCTTCTAATGCTCTCGTTAATGAAAGCAAATCTATGTTTTCCAAACTGACCCCTGTTGGGACACCTTGTGCTATTTTTGAAAAATTCAAATCATAAATGCCGAGTTTGTCTTCTATATATAAAATGACAGCATCGTTTGCTATTGAGGGAGTAAGCGCAAACAACACTTCTCTTATTCCATTTTTTACAATTTTTTCAAGATGTGACATACTTAACGCTTCCAATGATTCCAAAACAAAATATTTTCCGTCAAACAGGCCATTCTCTTCCAAAAGCAAAATATCTTTAGCATTTTCAACTATACACAATAAAGAGGTATCGCGTGTTTCATCACAGCAGATATGACACAGTTCATCTTCGCTCATGCCACCACACTCTTTGCATTTTTTCAGACTCCCCAGGGCATCTTCAATTGCATGTGCTATTTTCATTCCGGCAAACGTATCATTCATAATCATGTGATACGCCAGTCTTGTTGCCGATTTTTTTCCTATACTTGGTAATTCACCGAGTGCGTCTACAAGTCTGTTAAACTTTTCCAATGAATTATTCATTTATTCACTTCTTTTCTTTTTGGCATAAATAACCACAGTTGTAATGGTGATTGTAGTTGTCCGGCAATTTTCAATGCATCCTCTCCACTGCCTAAAAACAGATCTGCTCGTACAGGGCCCTTGATAGCCCCGCCCGTATCTTGTGCAAAAACAATTTTATTAAATTTCTCTTTTCCTAAATTTGATGACAAGTATAGCATATTACCTAACGGAATATATTCTTTATCAACTGCAATTGAACTTTTCTCTCGAAGCTGTAACCCTAATGCACCTGTTGCACCTTTGTCTCTTTTTGCGAAAAAGATTAAAGAGGGATTATAATCAAGTACCTCATCGACCTGAGAGGGATGTTCTTCCAACCATTTACGGATACTTTGCAAAGAAATATTTTCTAAAGAGATCTCCCCTTTTTGCACCAAATACTTTCCTATTGATTTGTATTTATAGCCGTTTTGATTTTCATATCCTATGTACATAGTCGAATTATCATCCAAAATTACCTTTCCTGAACCCTGTACCTGTAGAAAAAACCGGTCTATTTTAGAATCACAGTAGCAAATGACCGAGGCATTTAAATCATTAAGCTTTGCTTCTTTGCGGCTGTAATAAGGAACCAGTCTGTTGTTTTGTATCTTTCCTCGAAGTCTGTAGTTTTTGAGTTCGGGATATATAGAACTCAAATCAACAACAACCAGATCCTTCGGTGTTGCATAAATCGGGTATTTATAGGTATCACTCTTATGAAAAGAACCGTGTACCCGTGCTTCATAGTATCCGGTCAGCAATCCTTCTTTATTTCCGTTTGTATCTGCAATTGAGTAAGGTGTAAAATTATTCACTAAAAATTCTTTTGCATCTGTTACATGTAAAGCTTTTTTACATAAATCTTTATAGATTTTCTGTCCTTGTGTACTTTTACAGTTGTTTATAAAATTATTTAAAAATTCATTATAATCTTGCTCTTGAAATCCGGGAAGCTTTGAAAAGGATGTTTTGGCAAAATTTACATTTTTTATTTTAATTAACTGTGGTTCCGGTGTGTGTTTACTACACCCTAAAAAAAGTGTCATCATTAGTAAAAAAAGAGTTGATTGTTTCATGCGCAGTATTATAGCATTTATTTTTTATTACAAAATGGGTATAATTTCAAAAAAATATTTAAATAGGATTTTATTATAATGGAACATTTAAGCTATTATGAGATTTTAGAAGTATCACAAAATGCAGATAAGGCAACTATCAAAAAAGCTTACCGAACTTTGGCAAAAAAATATCATCCGGATAAAAACTCTGGAGATAAAGAAGCAGAACACAAATTTAAGCTTATCAATGAAGCCTATCAGTGTTTGAGCAATGATCAGCAACGCAGTATTTACGACCGTTATGGCAAAGATGGTCTCCAGGGAATGGGTGCCGGCAGTCGTTCCTCTTCAAGTTTTGATGATTTGGGATCTATGTTTGAAGAGATGTTCAGCGGATTTGGCGGCGGACGTTCCAGACGTCAAAATCCTGCAGATATGGACAAATATCCGCTTGACATGAATGTTGACATTGTCATTGATTTTAATGAGGCAGTATTTGGCTGTGAGAAAGAGATAAAATATACCTACAAAAAAGCCTGTGAAGCGTGTAAAGGCACAGGAGCGAAAGACGGTAAACTCTCAACATGTCCACAATGTAAAGGACAGGGGCAAATCTATATGAAACAGGGCTTTATGACCTTTTCTCAAACCTGTCCTGTATGTAACGGAACAGGTACCTCAGCTACAGACAAATGTAGAAAATGTCACGCAAAGGGTTATGAAGAGGTAAAAGAGACTCTTACCATCTCTGTGCCAAAAGGTATAGACAGCGGGAACCGCTTACGTGTTTCAGGAAAAGGAAATATTGGGAAAAAAAGAAATCGTGGAGACCTTTATGTAACATTTGAAGTAAAACCCGATAAACATTTTATAAGAGATGACAACGATGTATATATTGAAATTCCTGTATTTTTCACGCAAGCCGTCAAAGGCGACACCCTGACAATACCTTCTTTAACGGGAGAGCTTGAATTAAAACTCGACATCGGGACAAAAGACAAACAACGGTATGTCTTCAGGGGAGAAGGTATAGAAGATGTCCATGGACATGGCAAAGGTGATCTGATCGCTGTAATCAACATCCAGTATCCTAAAAAACTGACTGATGAGCAAAGGGAACTTTTAGACAAAATTCAAGACTCTTTTGGCATAGAATCAAAACCGCATGAAGGTATTTTGGATTCAGTGATAGACAAAATGAAAAACTGGTTTAAGTAAGCCCTATGAATAAAATACGCCTGAAAAATCAACTCTCATCACTGGCTCTTTCCATGTTTAGAAAAGATTTTTTTGGCATATATCACGGTTCAATATCTTCCAAAACAGATAAAAGCCGCTTTATTATCAACACAAAAGAGGCTATATTTGACAACATTAATGAAGAGAGTCTCATAGAGTTGTCTTTCAAACAAGACTACAGATGGAAACAGGCAAGTATAGATGCCAATATTCACCAAGGTATCTATTCACATATTTCAGAAGCAAAATTTATATGCTTCAGTATGCCGCAATTCACTACAGCCTATTCACTTGAGCATAACATAATCATTCCAAAAGATTATTTCGGATACACAGAGATAGGCTTGGTGGAAATAATTGATCCCAAACAGTTTGAAGACTGGTATGAAAGAGCACAAAGTGAAATTATTTTGTATTTTCAAACAAAAAAGACAAACCTGATGGTAATTCGTGGATATGGAGTCTATGCATACAGCAGAGATATTCATGAAATGGCAAAAAA
>JALSKR010000087.1 GCA_026988735.1 Sulfurimonas sp. | reverse complement strand
ACTACAATTTCTGCAACATTTTCAGAGTTTTTAAACTGACTTCCTTTAATAAGTCCTGCAAAATCCAGTGGCGAACCCATACCTAAAAATATCTCTGTATCGAGAACCTCTTTTTCTTTTGTAATATAACTACTCACACATTGTGTAACCTGTTGCGTTTGCTGTATGGAGCTGCCTGTTGGAAGCTTTACATAGATGGTAAAAGTGTCATTATTCTTTCCAGGTAACATTTTTGCTTTGACAATCTCTGTAGGTGCTATCATCAAAACAGAGAGTATAAATGCCAGCAGTGTGCCTATAAGTATCAGTTTTCTTTGAGCAGAGCTTTGGATACCTTTGAATACAAGTTTTTCAAATTTTTTAAACATTAATGCTCTCCTTTGTCATGTTTTGGTCTTTTTAAAATTCTTACTGCCAGGTACGGTGTAAAAATATAGGCTACAAAGAGCGAAGCAATGAGTGCAACAGGTACATTTTCAGGAATAGGCTTCATAAACTGCCCCATCATACCGCCGACAAATGCCATAGGTACCATTGTCATAATGATAGCAAGGGTTGCAATGTTTGTCGGTGCACCTATTTCATCAGTTGCTTTAATCATGATCTCATCATTACTCTCATGTGCAGATTCAACAGAGTGATAGTGTCTGTGAATATTCTCTATAACAATGATAGCCGCATCGACTAAAAGTCCCAAAGAGAGTAAAAATGCAAAAAGCGTAATACGGTTAATGGTTTGCCCGCTTAAATATGCGACAAACAGAGTAATTGCCAAAATAGCAGGAACAGTAAAAGTTACGATGAGTGACTCTCTCCATCCAAGTACAAAAATAAGCAAAATTGCGATGATGACGATAGATAACACAAGGTGCATAACAAGTTCGTTCACGGCATCATTCGCGCGTTCACCGTCATTTCTTGTAATAACATAACTGATGCCTTTTTTGTCCAGTTCGCTTTTGTAGTTTTGCAACTCTTTTTTTACTTCATCTGCAATGATTACGGCATTTGTTCCCTGGAGTTTTGATACCGTGAGTGTTACCTGATTTGCAAAAGGCATAAAATGACCATCTTTTTCTCTTTTGCTTATAAGTGCTGATTTGAAATTTTGAATATCATAAGAGTTTGTAACTTTTGCAACCTGTCTGAGATAAATCGGCGAGCCCATATATTGTGCAACGATGATGTCACCGACATCTTTTGCATCTTCTATGGCATTTTTTACGCCAACCATGACTATCTCATTCTCTTTTGTTTTGTTCTTGATTGCCGGAACATTATAAGAAACTGCCTGAACAGCTTGTGTGATTTGTCCCATAGAGAGATTATAACCTGAAAGTTTGTTCAAATCTACTGCAATGTTAAATTGGTGTTTGTGACCGCCTTTGAGTGCCGTAACGGCAACATTATTCAGTCCATTTATATGATGCTGTATTTGTTTGACTTTATCATAAAGTTCTGTTTGTGACATATTTTTATCATGAGAATAAAAGGCAACACTTACAATAGGAATGTCAATGTCAATATCCAAAGGTTTGATGATCGGTTTCATAGCACCTTTTGGAAACATGTCCGCATTTTGCATGATTTTGTCATATATTTTCAGATTGGAATCTTCTTTTTTCTCTCCTATGTAAAATGCCGCATTGACTATACCGACATTGTCCATAGCTGTTCCGTAAATATGTTCAACCCCTTTAATCTCTTTGAGTTTTCGCTCCAGAGGCTTGACTATGATTTTTTCTACCTCTTTGGCACTTGCACCCGGAAGAGCAACAATGACTGTAGAACCACTGACAACCATCTGAGGATTTTCTTCACGTGGCATAATCATTAATGCAAGATATCCAATAGCGAGTAAAGAGATACCCAGCACTGAGGTAAGAGGATTTCGTAAAAATGCTTTTGCCAGTTTTCCTGCAACATCTTTAGGGGTGTATGGCTTATGATGATTCATATCGTCTCCTCTTTTAGTTAATAGTTACAGTGGCATACATACCAGGATAAACGGACTTGTTAAGAGTCTTGAATGATACTTTGATTTTAAATGTATGCGTCATAGGGTTTGAGTTTGGAATGATTGCTGTGATTGTTCCTATGGTTTTGACACCCACAGAAGGGATTTCCACTTTGACTTTTTTCCCGTGATGGATAAGATTTAAATTGCTCTCTGCTATTTCTGCCGAAATTTTCAAATCACTCAAATCTGAAAGAACAATAGCAGGCATACCCGGCATTGCCATCTCTCCGACTTTGATGTTTTTTGCAACAACTACGCCGTCATTTGGGGCCTTTACATGTAAATATTTGTACTGGTTTTCTACCTCTTGGAGTCTTGCTTTTGCGATGTTTATCATATCTTGTAGATTTTTCGCGGCAAGTTCCATATTTTCTACTTCATATTTTGAAACCATATCTTTTTTGAGCAGTCTTTTGTATCGCTCCAAATTCAGTTTGACATTTGTGTACTGATTTTGATACATTTGCAGTGAAAGTTCCGCCTGACGCTTTGCTGAGTCAATTTCGCGTGAATCTATGCTGTAAAGTATCTGTCCCTTTTTTACCTTTTCGCCTTCACTGGTGTTTACATTTGTAACAAAACCCATAAAACGGCTTGTAATCATCTTCTGATTGTCCGAAATAACACTTCCTGAAAGTGTTAAACTCTCTGCCATAAGTGAAGCTGTAAGTGCCAGTAATAGTAGTAATTTTTTCATGTTAGTTCTCTCCGTTTGCTAGTTTTTCAAGTGCTAGAATTTTTTCTGTTCTTTTGTTTTTTGCAATTTGCAGTTGCAGTATCTTTTCTATCTGGGCAGACTGTTTGATGATAACATCGCTCATAGAAACAAGTTTTTCTTTATATCTGCCTTCATAGTTTTCATAAATGGCGTTGGCAAGTGCAAGCTCTTTTTTCAGGGATGCTAT
>JALSKR010000086.1 GCA_026988735.1 Sulfurimonas sp. | reverse complement strand
AGTGTTATCGGAATTATAATAATGAGCTTTTTCGTTGCTTCTTGCATGTTTTTAAAGTCTCCTGCCCAGCCTATATAATATCCTGCAGGCATTTTCACTTTTTCTTTTATCAGTTTGTCCGCTTCTGCTACAAAAGAGGCTGTATCACGCCCTTCCACATCCATTGACACAACCATGTAACGACTCAGATTCTCCCGTTTTATAAAAGAAGCCCCCTGTACTATTTTAATGTCACATACATCTTTCAATCGTACAATATTTCCGTTTTTTGAGCGGAGTGTTACATTTTCAATGGAGGCAATATCCTCTTTTGCACCCTTGATTTTGGCAACAATTCCAAACCTCTTAATCCCTTCAATTTTTTGTGTAATACTTTCTTCTCCGATACCGTTGCGAATAACCTGCATCACATCTTCCACACTGATACTATATCGTGCAAGTGCGAGATAATCCGGAATTATCTTGATTTGTGCCTGTCCGAGTTGGGATTCTACCTCCATCTGTTCAAGTCCATCTACATTTTTAATGATATTTTGAATATCTTTGGCAATTCTATCGAGTTTTTTTTGGTTCTCTCCGTAAATTTTTATAGCAAGTTCTGCTTTTACACCTTCAAGCAACTCTTCTATACGCATTGCAATTGGCTGTGTAGGAATAAACTGCACAAAATTGAAATGATGCCCTAAATCTTCACTCATCTTTTTTGTCAGAGCAGGCAAATTTTCAATATTTGGTTTGAGTGTTAAAAGCACTTCCATATAATTTGCCTGAGCCGTTTCCCCTTTTTCGCTTCTGCCTATCATTGTAAGTACAGACTTTACATCTTTGGCATAATGTCTGCGTATATACTTTTCTATATCTTCAGAAACCTCTATAGACTGTGTAAGTGCCGTGCCGGGAATTGCTATAACCCTGCACATAATAGACTCTTCATTGAGTGTTGGCAAAAATTCCCGTCCCTGCTGAGAAAGCATATAGGCCAGAACAATAAAAACTACACTGACAATTGCCAAAATCTTTTTTGCATTCTCCAGCGCAAACAGCAGTACAGGCGTATAGACTTTTTTGATACCTCTCATAACAATATTTTCAGGAGAGTTCGTCGGTTTTAAAAACATTAAAATAAGTACCGGTACAAGCACCAGAGCCACAAGCAATGAACCGAGCATAACAAAAACAATATTGAGTGCCATTGGCGTGTACAGTTTTCCGGCCAAACCGTCAAGTGAGAGCAGTGGAATAAAAACCGCCGCAATAATAAGTACTGCAAAAGTTACCGGTGTTGCCACCTCTTTGGCTGCCTCGCTTACTATTTGAAGTTTTGGTTCATAAGGATTGTCATGCAGTTTTCTAAAACTGTTCTCCACTATAACAATGGTGCCGTCAACTATCATTCCCACAGCAATTGCCAGACCACTCAGACTCATAAGATTGGCTGAGAGATTATAATAATCCATCAACAAAAATGCAGTCAATAAAGATAATGGCAAAGAGAGTATAACAATAAAAGCACTGCGCAGTTCAAATAAAAACAAAAACAATACTATGGCAACCAAAACTACACCGCTTAAAAGTGCCGAGGTCATTGTATTTACCGCTTTATGGGTTATTTCTGTTCTGTCATACAAGGTGGTAATCTTTACACCCTCAGGCAGAGCACTGTTTACTGTCTCAATCTTTTCTTTCAGGCGTGCAACAACTTTTGCCGCATTGGTGGCCGTTCGCTGCAACACCATTCCCATAACAGCTTCACTGCCGTCAATTGTTACTGCGCCAAACCGTGGACTCACACCCGGCATAACCGTAGCCACGTCACCAATAGTAATAGCCTGCCCCTGACTCGGTTTGATCACGCTGTTTCTGATATCATCAAGTGTTTGATACAGACCTGCTCCGCGAATAAGATACTGTTCACGGTTAAACTCTAAATACTGTCCGCCTGCCGCCTGATTTGATCTTTGCAATGCATTGACAATGTCATCATAGGTAATACCGAAATCCTGAAGCTTTTTCGTATCTATGAGAACGTTGTACTGTTTTTCATATCCACCCCAGCCTATAACCTCTTCAACACCGCTGACACTTTTAAAAAGAGGGGTTACAATATACTTTTGCATCTCTTTGAGTTCCTGCAGGGTGTATTTTCCTGTTGTATCTTCTACCTGATACCAAAAAACCTGGCCAAGACCTGTTGTGTTTGGACCCAAAACCGGTTTTCCCCATCCTTTTGGAATATCAACATTCCCCAGACGTTCAGAGACGAGTTGGCGTAAAAAATAGATGTCTTTTGTCTCATCAAAGAAAACAGAAACATACGAAAGCCCAAAAATGGAGTTTGACATGATAAGCTTTACTCCTGCCATCCCCGAGACAACCGACTCTATCGGATAGGTAATGAGTTTTTCTATATCTTCGGCAGAGTTACCCGGACTTTCTGTATAAATAACCACCTGTTTTGGTGTAATATCAGGAAATGCATCTATGGGTATTTCGCTGTATGCCTTATAACCAAAAGCAATAATTCCAAGGAAAAAAACAAGCACTAAGATTTTGTATTTGAGCGAAAGCTCTATAAGTTTATCTAACATACAAACCCCTAATCCCCATCGCCAAGAGATGACTTAAGCAGTTCTGATTTGATGTAATAACTCTCACCGCTTACATACATTTGTCCTAACTGCAAACCTTTCACACCAACATATTCATCATCCTGTGCAACTATTGCAACAACCTGCGGTACATAGCTTTCTTCTTTATTTGGTACAAAGACCACCCATTCATTGTTAAAAAAGGAGAGTGCCGATTTTTTCACAGCAACATAACTTTTTGCATCACTGAAATATATTGTTGCTTTTACATATACATTGATAAACAGATCATCCACTTTTTGATCCACACTTGAGAGTACAACGACTCTTTGTGTTGTTT
>JALSKR010000085.1 GCA_026988735.1 Sulfurimonas sp. | reverse complement strand
TTTTTTACTATCCATTCATTTCAATTAATCAATCAGCTTTCTCTTTGATATATTTCTATTTACTTTATTTTTACATTTCTTTTGTACAATATTCATATATTTCAATGTGTGATAAAAATGTTACAATTATACACATTGTCATTTTTTTATCACATATTCATATTTCTGCCTTTTTTATCATATAGTGATATTTACTATTAATACAGCTGATATTTTCTTTATTTCCTCTATTATTATAATTTTATATTATGTTATTGTCCTCTTTTAATTATAAAATATACTAAAATGATTGAATCTATAAGTTTTTGTTATGTAGACTCTTTTCTTCTTAAGATGCAATTAATTTTTTATCCCATATAATACTTTCAGTCGAAATAGCTTTGGCTATCTCAAAAATTTGACATAACTCTTAAGGAGAGAAAATGAAAAAAACAATTAAATTAGCAGTAGTAGCTGCATTAGCTTTAGGTGCAACTTCTGCGTTCGCAACAAACGGTGCAGCATTAATAGGTATGGGTGCAAAATCTCGTGGTATGGCTGGAACTGGAATCGGTATGAGTCATGGTGCTGAATCTGCTTTGGTCAACCCTGCTTTAATTACTACTGTTGAATCTACTGAAATTTCTTTCGGTGGTACACTTTTTATGCCGGATGTTAAAAATACGAATTCTCTTAATTTGGATTTTTCTCAAGGAGGTACTGTTGCAGCTCCTAATTATGGTGATTTGAGTTCTAGTGCGGATAGTAAAGCAAACATGAATGTCATTCCTGAGGTTTCACTTGCAACTAAAATTACTGATAATTTTTATGTTGGTGTTGGTATGTGGGGAACTGGTGGAATGGGTACTGATTATCGTGCACCTGCAAATTCTGGACAAATGAATATGGTTACAAATTTGCAACTTATGCAATTTGGTGTACCTTTGGCATACAAAATGAATAATTTTTCTATTGCAGTTACTCCAATTTTACAATATGGTTCTTTAGATATAAACTATCAAATGGATGGAGCTTTAGTAGATGCAATGTATCAAAATAATCCTGGAACAACATTAAGAGCAGTTACAGTCGGAAGTGGTGTTGCACAAGATTTAAAATTTGGTTATAACATTGGTCTAGCGTATGAACTATCAGGCTTAACTGTTGGTGCTATTTATAAATCGCAAATAGATATGCAGTATGATTATGTTCTATCTAATGCTATTCAAGGTTTTGGTGTTGCAGGTTATACAAATAATAAACTTTCTACTCCAGCTGAAATAGGGATAGGTGCAAGTTATAATATGGGTGAGCATACAATTGCTATTGATTATAAGCAAATTAAATGGTCAGATGCAGAGGGTTATAAAGATTTTGAGTGGGATGATCAAAATGTAATTTCTTTAGGTTATGAGTACAATGCTAAAAATTGGGCATTACGTGCAGGTTATAACTATGCTTCAAGTCCAATTAGCGAACAATCACAAACATATGTAAATAGTGCAGGATTATCTGGTGGAACTATAAATACATTTAATTTACTTGGCTTCCCTGCTATTGTACAATCTCACTATGCTATAGGTGGTTCTTATAGTATTAGCGATAAGGCATCTGTTGATTTAGCCCTTACTTATGCAGCTGAAGAGACAAATACATATAAAAACTTTTTAAATCAAGACATTACAACTAAACACTCTCAAACAGGTGTGAGTGCACAACTAAACTACAATTTCTAATTTATATTAGAAAGTCTCCTTTCTTTTTAGTACCGCCTATTTTGGCGGTATTTCTTCTCACTTTATAATCACTCTTTATTTTATTTTTGACTGTTACATGTAGTAAGAAATTTGTATTGATATTATTTTTGGGAATTTAGGTTTTAACTGTAGTGCTATTAAGTTAAGGAGCTCTTTCGGAAGCGATGCTTTAGCTTCGCCTTTTAGGCTTTTAAGACTAAGGCCTAGGTTAAAACCTAGGTTCCGAAGAATGGTATGAAATCTTGCTTCCGAGAATAGAAAACATCTAGATGAGTTTTGCTTCTCTTTTTCCCTCTTTTATTTCACCTATAAGGTATGAACCCTCTGCAGATGAGAGAACTTTTTCTACATTTTCTTCTTCTACAACAAGTATCATGCCTACACCCATGTTAAATGCCCGAAACATTTCATCACGGGCTACATGTTCACTCATGAGTTCAAATATTGGCAGTACTTTGATAGTATCACGCTTTACTTCTGCCATTAAATGCTCTGGTAGTACACGAGGGAGATTTTCTACTATACCGCCACCTGTGATGTGTGCCATCGCGACTATTTCATTTTTGAGGGCTTTAAATGTTTTTACATAGATGTTTGTAGGCTCTAGCAATGTCTCTATAAGCGGTTTGCCATTAAAATCTTCATCAAATTTTTTGCCCATTTTTTCAAAAAGAACTTTTCTAGCAAGGGAAAAACCATTTGAGTGCAGACCAGAACTTGGAAGTGCTATAAGTTTGTGTCCGGCACGAACCAGACTTACTCTGTCCATTTCACTTTTTTCAGCAACACCTACGGCAAAACCTGCCAAATCATAATCATCTTCAGAGTACATTCCAGGCATCTCTGCTGTTTCTCCACCGATAAGTGCACATTCACTGCGCTTACAGCCCTCAGCTATACCAGCAACCACATTTGTGGCTACATTGACATCTAGCTTTCCTGTTGCATAGTAATCCAAAAAGAAACTAGGCGTTCCAAAGTTACAGATAAGATCATTAACACACATTGCTACCAAATCAATACCTACAGTGTTATGAATACCACTGTCAATTGCAAGTTTTAGTTTTGTTCCTACTCCGTCAGTTGCCGCAAGCATAACAGGCTCCTTAAAACCTTTAGGCAGTTCAAAAGCACCGGCAAAAGAGCCTATACCTCCAAGAACTCCGGGAATTTTCGTTGCTTTTACAAGAGGCTTTATATTTTCAACAAAACTGTTTCCCGCGTCTATATCAACGCCCGCATCTTTATAACTAATTTGACTCATTATTTTGACTCCGAATTTTGTGGTAAATCACATTTTTTTGAAATGATACAAAGTGGACAGAAGTTTGTTAAGCCCGCAATGAGAGGAATCAGTCCAAGATAGAACCACACTATGCCTGTTATAAAGCCTGTAATGATGAGCGCAAGACCAAGTGCAATGCGAAACACTCTACAAAACTTTCTAATTTTGTTATAATCCATTTTATACCTTTAAGTTTTTATAAATATATTGTAATTATAGCGATATTAAGTAAAATTAATCCAAATATGCTAAAATCGCTTTTAATTAATCTACGGGCAGTGCCCACAACAGGAATTTAAGAATGAAAGATTTTATATATAATGAAATGATGGTGCATGTGCCATTGTGTACACATAAAGAACCAAACAATGTTTTAATCGTGAGTTCAAACTCAGCAGCTTTTGTAGCAGAGGTGCAAAAGTATAAGTATGATGATATTACTTGTGATGTAATTTCTGCAGATATAAATCTGTTACGTGAAGTTGCAGATGACAAATATGATGTAGTGATTTCAGAACTAGAGACGGATGCTGCTGTATTGGCACACTTTAACAGAGTATTAAATGAAAACGGGCTTTTGGTTACTACGCATCCATCTTTGGATGATGTTGCTGAAAACAAAAAAATTATGCAGATTTTAGGCAAGTATGCGAAAATTATTATGCCATACAATCTTGGTAATGGACAAACAGCACTTTTGGCCTCAAAAGAGTATCATCCGACAGCAGATGTCATCTTACAAAGAACAGATCTGCTTGATAGCTTAGAGTATTATAACTGCGATGTACATCCTGCTGCTTTTGCTACGGGAAATAATGTAAGAAAAGAGTATTTGGGTATAATCAAAAACTAATGGCGTATAAGTATGCTATTGCATTAACCGGCGGTATAGCTACTGGAAAAAGTACAGTAGCTTCACTTTTGGCATTAAATGGTATGAGAGTGATTGATGCCGATACTATTTCGCATGAGATTCTTGATGATTCGTTAGAATGGGTGAGAGAGACTTTTGGTGATGAGTACATAAATGGTACGAAAGTTGACCGTAGCAAGCTTGGGAGTTATATTTTTTCTCATCCTGTGGCTAAAAAAACATTAGAAGCATATCTGCACCCTAAAATACAGGCTGAGATAGAAAAACGCAGCGAAAAACAAGACAAATTTAAATTTCCTTATCTTATAGACATCCCGCTTTTTTTTGAAAACTCTAATTATGATATAAAAGAGAGTGTTGTGGTATATACTCCTGCAGATATTCAGCTTGAGCGTTTTATGAAACGCAATGGTTATTCAAAAGAGGAGTCGTTGCAACGGATTGGCTCACAAATGCCTATTGATGAAAAGAGACAAAAGGCAACCTGGATTATAGACAATTC
The DNA here is from genome assembly GCA_026988735.1 of Sulfurimonas sp. Classification (GTDB taxonomy): domain Bacteria; phylum Campylobacterota; class Campylobacteria; order Campylobacterales; family Sulfurimonadaceae; genus Sulfurimonas. The sequence continues at coordinate 14,183 of JALSKR010000085.1, read as the reverse complement.
AAAAAATTTGAAACATTTACAAAATGAAGTAGAAGAGTTTGTAGATAAAATCAAGAGGATATACAAAAAATGAAAATAGCAAAATACAGTGCAAACGGAAATGATTTTGTCATATTTCACGATGATGTGAAACAAGAACGTAGTAAACTTGCAAAAACTCTGTGTCATCGTCAAGAAGGAATAGGAGCAGATGGTCTTATAGTCGTTGTTCCCCATGACGAGTATGATTTTGAATGGGAATTCTATAATTCAGACGGAAGTCATGCAGATATGTGTGGAAACGGCAGTAGAGCATGCGCACATTATGCCTATAACAACAATCTTGCACCCGCACAAATGCAGTTTGTGACAGGTGCCGGTGTTATAGGCGCCAAAGTAGAAGAAAATACACCTAAAAGTGCTATGGTAGAGAGTGAATTAACCCCTCCTGAGATTGTAGAAACTGCAATAGAATTTGGTGGACATTCCTGGTGGATGATAAATACAGGTGTGCCGCATTTGGTGCGATATACTGAGAATATCAACGAGTTTGACTTAGAAGAAGCACATGAACTTCGTTATGTTTATAATGCTAATGTAAATGTAATGCATGTTGCAGATGGAAATTTACGCGTTCGAACCTATGAGCGTGGTGTTGAAGATGAAACTTTAGCATGTGGAACCGGAATGGCTGCCTGTTTTTACAGAGCATACAAAGAGGGTGCCGTGAAAAACAATATAGAAGTCTATCCGACAAGCGGTGATACACTTTATCTTGGGGTAAATGAGAAAACCATTATTTTTAAAGGTCGTGTGAAAAAGACATTTGAGACGGAGTGGGAAGCGTAAGGCTTTTACGTCCCAATGTTTAATTTAAGCAATTTTTTCGGAAGCGATGCTTTAGCTTCGCCTGCTAGGCTTTAACGACTAAAGCCTAGGTTAAAACCTAGGTTCCGAGAACACATCGAATTTTTCCTTAACTTAATGGCATTGGTACTTTAGTGCGGGCTTTGTGGCTTTGAAGATTAAGGGCAAGGTTAAAACCTTGCTTCCGAAAATGGTATTGAGAATTTACAGTCCTGCTGCTTCCACAATTTTTGCCTGATGATCGGCTATGAGCGGTTCAATAATTTCATCAAGCAGTCCGCCACTCATAATTTCATTTAATCTGTAGAGTGTCAAATTGATTCTATGATCACTGATACGGTTTTGCGGATAGTTATAGGTTCTGATTCTTCCGCTTCTGTCACCTGTTCCTACCTGTGCTGCACGTTGTGCTGCATCTTCGGCCTGGGCTTCTTGCATCTGTAAATCATAAAGTCTTGCTTTGAGAACCTTCATTGCTTTTTCTCTGTTTTTATGTTGTGACTTTTGATCCTGGTTGGTTACAACAAGTCCTGTTGGCAAGTGCGTAATACGAACAGCGGAGTCAGTAGTATTGACAGACTGTCCGCCACATCCCGAAGAGCGCATTACATCAATCTTTAAATCATTTTCATTGATTTCTATTTCAACATCATCTACTTCAGGCATAACTGCTACTGTGATAGCTGATGTATGTACACGACCCTGACTTTCCGTTTGTGGTACACGTTGTACTCTATGCGTACCGCCTTCGTATTTCAACCTGCTGTAAACCTGTTCACCTTTTATAAGTGCGATAACCTCTTTATATCCGCCTGCATCTGAAGGAGAAGTGCTCATCAGCTCTATTTTCCACCCTTTCAAATCAGCATAACGGGTATAAGCATCAAACAAATCTCCGACAAAAATTGCCGCTTCATCCCCACCGGCTCCTGCACGAAGCTCTACAATGATATTCCTGTCATCATTAGGATCTTTTGGAAGTAGCAACATTTTTATCTCTTCTTCCAAAACGGAGACCTGCGGTTCAAGCTCTTTGAGTTCTTCTTTTGCCATATCACCCATTTCAGGATCTGAAAGCATCTCTTTTGAGTCACTAATCTCTTCTATAAGTGCTTTATACTCTTTTGCTTTTTCAACGATAGGTAAGAGGGAAGATTGTTCTTTTGAGAGTTCTGTCATTCGTTTGATGTCAGAAGTAATGTCAGGTGAACTTAGCAATTCGCTAAGTTCGTTATAGCGGTTGATAAACGGTGTAAGTTTATCTGCTAGCATTGAGTGCTACCTTTATATTGCGTTTACAGTTTTGTGTAGACGGCTTACTTTTCTTGCAGCAGTCTCTTTTTTTAAGATACCTTTGCTTACAAATTTATGAATTTGTTGGTTAGCAACTTTAAATGCTGCCTGTGCTTCTTCTTTGTTACCAGCTTCAACTGCTGAACTAACTGCTTTTACGATGTTTTTAAGACGAGTTCTATAGAAACGATTACGTTCAGTACGAACGAGTGTCTGGCGAATTCTCTTAATTGATGACTTGTGATTTGCCATTTAATGAGTCCTTTTTGGAATTTAAGTGCGAAATATTACCTTAAAAATAATTAAAATTAAGTTAAAGGGTGGTAAAATGCACAAAGTCTTGGTTACCGTTTACATAAAGAGCTAAAACAAGAGAGCAAATCCTCATGTAAACTACAGCCCTGAAATTATACTATTTTATGAGAAAAGCAGGAGAGTGCAGTATATGAAATTATTTGGTACAGATGGTGTAAGAGGTGAAGCAGGTTCTTTTTTAAGTGCTTCGGTTGCGATGAAAGTAGCTATGGCTGCGGGGATATATCTGAAGTCATCAGCTGTGACAAATAAAATACTAGTAGGTAAAGATACACGCAGAAGCGGATATATGATAGAGAATGCCATAGTAAGCGGTTTGACGGCTATTGGGTATGATGTTATTCAGGTGGGGCCTATGCCTACGCCCGCTATTGCCTATATCACTGAAAATATGCGCTGTGATGCAGGAATTATGATTTCTGCTTCGCATAACTCTTATGAAGATAACGGTATCAAGTTTTTTAATGCTCGCGGGGATAAGTTTACAAGTGAGATTGAACAAGAGATAGAAAATATATATTTTAATGAAAAGCTCATAGCGAAGTCACAGGTTACAGGAAAAAAAATAGGAAAAGCGAAGCGTATTGATGATGTTATAGGTCGCTATATCGTACAGTTGAAGAACTCTTTTCCTGTGTATATGACACTGCAGGGCATGCGTATTGTCTTAGATACAGCCAATGGCGCAGCCTATAAAGTAGGTCCTACAGTTTTAGAAGAATTGGGTGCTGAGGTAATCGTACTGCATAACAAACCAAACGGTTTTAATATCAATGAAGGCTGTGGTGCTTTGCATACGAAAGATTTGTGCAAGAGTGTCATTAAATACAGAGCAGATTTAGGGATAGCACTTGACGGTGATGCTGACAGACTTGTTGTTGTAGATGAAAAAGGAGAAGTAGTAGATGGTGACCATCTACTGGGTGCACTTGGTGTCTATTTGCAGGAGCAAAGCAAACTTCAAGGCGGAGGTGTTGTAACAACTGTTATGAGTAATCAGGGACTTGAAGACTATTTGTCGGCAAGCGGATTAAAACTTTTTCGCTCAGATGTCGGAGACAAACATGTTTTGGAAATTATGAAAAAGCAGGGTATTAACTTTGGCGGGGAACAAAGCGGACATATTATATTTGGCGATTTTGCAAAAACCGGAGACGGACTTGTAGCAACACTTCAGGTACTTGCTTTATTGATTGATAAAAAGAAAAAAGCTTCAGAACTTTTACGACCATTTCCTTTATATCCGCAAAAACTTGTAAGCTTACATGTAAAGACAAAAAAGCCTTTGCATGCAATTGCTTCTCTGGATGAAAAGTTGCATGCTTTAGAGGAGGAAGGAATACGGCATTTGATTCGATATTCAGGAACAGAAAACAAACTGAGAGTTTTGCTGGAGTGTAAAGAGGCTGATATTATGCATGAAAAAATGAATGAAATCGTAGAATTTTTTAAAAAAGAGCTCAATGAATAACAATAATAAAATGTTACGCCTGTCCGCAATCTTGCTTTTTAGTCTTGCAGGTGTATTTATCATTGATCAAAATATTAAAAGCCTCTTTGTGGAAGGCTTTCGTTATTATACAGAGTGTATCGATCTGATACTTGTTTACAACAAGGGTGTTGCATTTTCAATGTTTGCATTTTTGAATGAGTATCTGAAGTATATTCAGCTTCTGCTTGTAAGTGGTGTTTTGGCATATGTACTATACCTTAAAAAGTTATGTTACGCTTTGCCTGTGGGAATACTTCTTGGGGGGGCATTTTCAAACATATATGACAGATTTATTCACGGAGGCGTGGTAGATATGGTTTACTGGCACTGCGGATTTGATTTTGCTGTTTTTAATTTTGCAGATGTGATGATAGATTTTGCTGTTTTATGGCTGCTTATTTTAAATTTCAAACCAAATTTATGCAAAAATTAATCATAAAAAAAGCACATTTTTGGTATGATTGTCCACAATAATAGTATAAATAATACTAGACAACACAAATAAAAGGAAATTGATGGAAATCAAATCAAATAAAATTAATGGTGCAAATGCTCAAATTGAAGCTACAATCTCTATGGATGAGGTAAATGCAAATGTAGAAAAAATTGCTAAACAACTCTCTAAAACTGCAAATGTTCAAGGTTTCCGTAAAGGGAAAGTTCCTGTTGCTATCATCAAAAAGCAATATGGTCAAAAACTTGTTGAAGATGCTGAAGCGGAAGCTCTTCGTGAAGTTCTTGCAAAAGGTTTGACAGAGTTAAATATTGACAATGCATCTTTGATTGGTGAGCCAACTATTTCTAAATTTGAAAAAAGTGATGATAAAATCGAGGTAGCTGTAAAAATAGCTATGCGTCCTGAAATTAATTTAGAAAATGTAAAATCTTTCGTTCCTGACTTTGAAAAACCAGCAGTGACAGATGAAGAAGTTGAAGAGAGAATCAAAGAGATTGCTGAGAATCAGGCACCTTTGGTTGACATCAAGCGTAACCGTAAAATGAAAGAGGGTGATACTGCTGTTATTGACTTTGAAGGTTTTATAGACGGAAAAGCTTTTGAAGGCGGTGCTGCAGAGAATTTTGAACTTAAACTCGGTTCAGGTCAGTTTATCCCAGGTTTTGAAGATCAGTTAATTGGTGTAAAAAGAGATGAAGAAGTTACTATTAATGTAACATTCCCTGAAAACTATGGTTCAGACACACTTGCAGGAAAAGATGCCGAATTTAAAGTAAAAGTAAACGGCATAAAAGTAAAAGATGAGGTTGTCATAGATGATGAGCTTGCAAAAAAACTGCTTCCTGGTGAAGAAGATGCAACTCTGGAAAAACTCAAAGAAGAAGTGAAAAAAGCACTTGAACAGGAAAAAATTGCAAAACTTTACAATGAAGAGTTGAAACCAAAATTGCTTGAGACTTTAGTAGAAAAAATTGATTTTGACCTGCCTGAATTTGTTGTTGATCAGGAAATTGATATGGCGGTAAATAAAAAAGCATCACAAATGAGCGAAGATGAGATTAAAGAACTTCGTGAAAACCCTGAAAAACTGGAAGAGCTTCGTGAAAGCTTCCGTGATGATGCAGTAAAAAGTGTAAAAGCGACATTTATTATAGATGCACTTGCACAGGAACTTGGTATAAAGGTTGAAGAGCAGGAAGTTATGCAGACTATTTACTATGAAGCAATGCAAATGGGTCAAGACCCTCAAAAGGCGTATGAGCATTATAAAGAGGCAGGTTATCTTCCTGCAATTCAAATGTCAATGGTGGAAGACAAAGTGCTAACTGCTCTTTTGAATGAAAAGTTAGAAGCGTAAATCATGAGCTATATTCCTTATGTAGTGGAAAAAACAGGACGTGGCGAGCGTTCTTATGATATTTTTTCCCGTCTTTTAAAAGATAGAATTGTCATGCTCAGTGGCGAGGTAAATGATGCTGTGGCATCTACTATAGTTGCACAGTTTTTGTTTCTTGAAGCGGAAGATCCTGAAAAAGACATCTATTTTTATATTAACTCTCCCGGCGGAGTTGTAACTGCGGGAATGGCCATTTTTGATACGATGAACTATATTCGTCCTCATGTTGCCACTATCTGTATAGGACAGGCTGCATCTATGGGTGCATTTTTGCTCTCGAGCGGTGAAAAAGGCAAACGCTATGCACTTCCTCATGCAAGAATCATGATACACCAGCCTTTAGGCGGTGCACAGGGGCAGGCAACTGATATCGCAATTCAGGCAGAAGAGATTCTTCGTATGAAAAAAGAACTCAATGAAATCTTGGCAAAAAATACCGGGCAAAGCATTAAAACAGTCGAAAAAGATACAGATCGTGATAACTTTATGAGTGCTGCAGAAGCGAAAGAGTATGGAATGATTGATGAAGTTTTAGTGAAAAACGACAAAGAGTAGGGAGAAAATATGGCAGGTGGAATAAAATCAAAAGTACAGAAAAACTCTAATGCAAAGACAGCTGTCATAAAAAAGCTGGACCTTGAGAGTTCTTCAAGTGATATTGAAATTTATGCAAAAGAGGTTTTAAATGCACTTATTGCAGACAATTTACCGCCTACTCCCAATAACTTTTCTCTTTATTTTGACAGATTGTTAGAAGATAAAAGTGAAAATCTCCGTAAACAGATACATTCAATTTTAGAGCTTGAAGAGAATAATGATGATGAAAATACTATTCTTTTGGAACAAAACCTTAAACAGGGTTTCAGCTCGATCAAACATATTCTTACTGTAACTGCCAACTTGTACAAAAATATGTCTTTAATGATAAAAATTTTAGAAAAAAGAAAAAAAGAGCTCAGTAATGTACCCAGCGAAAAAGAGGCTGTGAATATAATTGGTATTTTAGAGGGGGATGTTTCCAAATTAAACTCTATTTTAAAAACACAAAGCTCTCAAATGAAAACAATCTATGATGATACAGCTAAAATTGTTAAAAATGTTGAGAATGAGACAATATTTGACAATCAATTCGGAGTTTATAACAAACGCTATCTGCTTACAAAAATCGAGCAGGAAATTGGGCTTATTAAAGAGTTTAATCATAAAAGTTCTCTTATTATGATAGAGCTTTCTCGTGAGCTCAAGAAAAGTGTCAATAACGATAAAGCAATTGTTCTGATGACCAGAACAATTGCAAGACTGCTTTTAAAAACTTCAAGACGCAGTGACATTGTGGCACATTATGGGAACGGAGTTTTTGCAATGCTGCTCAAACATACAGATATTGAGAGTGCCCAAAAGGCAAGTGAACGACTAAGTGATTTGGTTTCAAACTCTAATTTCTTTTTAGCAGACAGAGAAATTCATCTAAAAATTTCTATCGGTGTGACAGATATCAACCCTGAAAACTCTGTTGAAGAGATTGTAGTAAGTGCAATGGACGGCATCGAAAAAGCATATGAAGATAAAAACAGTGACTATGCTGTCTCATTGAGATCATAAAAAGCAGGAAAATTTTTAAGAGATGAAGTTAAATATAGTAGAGTACCCGGATAAAAGATTAAGAGAAAAGTCTAAAGAAGTTAAAGATTTTGATACTTCTTTACATAAACTCTTAGATGCGATGAATCCTTTGATGATAAGTACAAACGGTATAGGTCTTGCCGCGATTCAGGTAGGACATCCTATTCAGGCTCTTATTTTAAATATTCCTGATGAAGAGGGTGAACAACCTCCTGAAAATCTGCTTGAAATTATTAATCCGGTTATGACGCATAAAAGCGGAGAAACAACCTATCAGGAGGGTTGCTTGAGTGTTCCCCAGTTCTATGAAGATATTAAACGATATGAAAATATTATTATAAATTATCAAGATAGATACGGGAACACAAAAACACTCGAAGCAGATGGACTTTTGGCAATAGCTATTCAGCATGAGATGGACCATTTGGAAGGTATATTATTTATAGATAAACTTTCTTATGCAAGGCGTAAAAAATTTGAAAAAGAGTATAAGAAAATGCAAAAAGAGAGAAAAAATACCAAATAATATGACAATCTGTCATATTATCTCTTACATGTAAAGCATTTAGCTAAGATAGAAGCAACTAGAAGAAGGTTGGTTCAATGAAAAAAGTTCGCTGTGCAACATATGAGGGGGTAGATGCCAAAGTCGTTGATGTGGAATCAACCTTGACGAAAGGGCTACCGTCGTTTTCTATAGTAGGCATGGCATCTACTGCCATTACAGAATCAAAAGAACGGGTAAAGTCTGCACTTTTGAGTAATGATTACTCTTTTCCTCCTAAAAGAATTACTTTTTTACTCGCTCCTTCAGAACTTGCCAAATCAGGTTCGCAATTTGATTTGAGTATGGCAGTGCTTATACTCTTGAATGAGAGCGATGTTGATTTGGAGAGTTGGTTTGTCTTTGGAGAATTAGGGCTTGACGGAAGCGTAAAAGAAAATATACAACTCTATCCTTTAATACTTTCTCTTGCTAATCAAGGACTGATAAAGCAAGCAATTGTGCCTTTTGAATCACTGAAAAAGCTTTCAAAAATTCCAAATGTTTCATTTTATGGCGTAAAAAACTTCAAAGAAGCAGTAGAAATACTCAAAAATCAAGAAACTGCACTGCCAAATATCACACAAAGTGAGATTGATTATCCCCATTATGAAATTGATACACAAAAATATTATTATGTGAAAGAGTATTTAGAAGATTTTATAGATGTGAAGGGGCAGGATGTTGCAAAAAGAGCAGCCTTGATAGCCGCAGCAGGGTTTCATAATATAATTTTACAAGGGAGTCCGGGATGTGGGAAGAGTATGATTGCAAACAGATTGCGTTACATTCTTCCGCCAATGACTGAAAGTGAAATTCTGGATGTGGCAAAGCTTGAAGTTATAGAAGGATATGAACCAGAATTTAAGCCGCATAGAACAATGAAAAATCCGCACCACAGTTCCACTCCGGCAAGTATATTTGGCGGAGGAAGCCATAAGGCAAAAATTGGTGAGGTAGGACTTGCAAACAATGGCATACTGTTTTTTGATGAACTGCCGCATTTTTCAAAAGCTGTTCTCGAATCACTCAGAGAACCGATGCAGGATGCAAAAATAAGAATTTCAAGAGTAAATTCCAAAGTTGAGTATCCTGCCAGATTTTTGTTTGTAGGGGCCATGAACCCCTGTCCATGCGGAAATTTATTGGATTCACACAAAGAGTGCAGGTGTAGTGATTTGGAAATACAGAAATACAAAAACCGTCTCTCCGAGCCATTTCTGGACAGAATAGATTTAAATATAGTTATGCAAAATGTGAGCGCAGAGGACCATGCAGGTTTTTCATCAAAAGAGATGCATAAAATGGTGGTAGAAGCGCATATATTTTGTAAAAAACGTGGACAAAAAGTGTTTAACGCACATTTGTCAGATAAAGAATTAGATCTCTTTTGCAAAATGGAGAATGAATCAAATGAAATACTTCAAATGGCAATAAAAAGATTTGCACTTTCATTTAGGAGTATTAAAAAAATTCAAAAAGTAGCCCGGACAATAGCAGACTTGGATAGGTCTGATCTTATTCAAAAAGAGCATATGTTGGAAGCGATTTCCTACAGAAGAAGATAAATTAATAAAAGATATTTATATATCTTTTATTTTCATTCGGTTACAATAGTCAGTATTACATGTAATTGCGATAAAAGATAAAAAAAGGGAGGGGAATTGACGATGCACGACAGAAGAAAAAAGTCAAAAATTCTACCGGTTCTTTTTTTATTTTTACAGATAACAGCATTTTTTACTGTGAGTTATTTTTTTTATCTGTTGTTAGCTACGATGGGGTTGTCTTCGAATTTTGTGTTAGCTGTTTTGATGATTGTGAATATATTTGCCATAATAAAATTTTTTATCAGATATGTTGAAATCAAAAATCGAACAAGATATATGGATTATGAATATTTTGGGAAAAGAGACAGTCAGTGAAGTTACTTTTTCCTTTGTATATGAGTTTATCTTTTTTTTGCTTCGCTGATGAGAATGCTACAGTTACTGACAGTATGAAAAACCCCACTTTGCAACACATGTCGGTGAAAGAGAAAAAAAAGCGATTTCTGAAGCTGTTGCTGCCGGCTGTGCAAAAAGTTCATGACGGGTTGATGCAAAGATATAAAAGAGTCAAAAAAAATCTTGAGAATAACACAAATATACAAGAGATCGAATTTTTGAAAAAAATATACAGAGCAACAAGTGATGAAGATTTGTTGGCACGTTTGAAACCGCATCCCATCAGCATAACATTGGCGCAGGCTGCTATGGAAAGCTCATGGGCTACTTCGAGGTTTTTTAAAGAAGCAAACAATGTGTTTGGCATGTGGAGTTCCCATTTATACGAAAAACGTATTGCTGCCGACGGTAAAAGAGGCAGCAAAACAGTTTGGCTAAAAAAATTTGATACAATTGAAGACGCTATTCGTGCTTATTACGAAATGATTGCAACAGGAAAGGCATACAATAAATTTCGTCAATTACGTTTGCAATATGATGACCCTTATAAAATTACAGAAGGCTTGGACAAATACTCTGAAATGGGGTCAGATTATGTAAAGGTTATAAATCAAGTAATCAAATACAACAATTTTACGAAATTTGATAAGAAAGAGAGTTATTGATAAGACTCTTTCTTATACATTATAGTAGGTTGCTTCAGGGTGGTAGACAACCAGTGCTGAAGTTGACTGCTCCGGATGAATTTGAAATGTTTCACTCAACTCAATTCCAAACTCTTCAGGCTTTAAAAGATTAAACAAGGGTCGGTTAAGCTCTAAATCAGGACAGGCTGCATACCCAAAAGAGTAACGGCTTCCCTGGTATCTGTTCATGCGTACATCAGCGAGTGTATTCCCTTCATCTTTGGCGATGTTTAAATCAAGTCTGATTTGTTTATGGGCAATTTCGGCAAGTGCTTCGGCAAGTTCTACTCCGAGTCCATGAAACTGATAATACTCCGTGTAATCCCCTCTGTCATAAATTTCACGCTCAGCATCACTGATTTTACTGCCGGCACTGACACATGTAAGTGCGATAACATCATGTCTGTCATTATGAAAAAAATCACTCAATGCACGGTGTGGTTTTTTTCTTTGACGCGGAAATGTAAAGACCTCTTCGGCACGACCGATAATATGTTCCAAAGGTTCACGATTTACATCTTCTTCTTTGAACCAGCCTTCGCTTTCATCAAATATCAACAAAGATGTATCATCACTTCTACACGGCCAGTAGCCATAAAGGATTGTCGGTTCAAAAAGTTTTTCGTCTATAAAACGTTTTTTGAGTTTTTCATATGCCGGCCAAACAACTTCATCAAGTTGTTTTTGGTATGCCTCTTTTGTCATGCCTTTTGATGAATAGCCCCAGCGGGATTTGAAAAGTATTTTGTGGTTAATCCATTCAAAAGCCATTTCAATCTGTTGAGAAGTTAGTTTTATTTCACGTCTTCCCCAAAATGGAGGGGTTGGAACAGGAACATCACGTGAAGGCATTTTTATCTCACTTAGAGGAGGGATGACATACTCCTTGACCTCTTTTCGTTCTACTTCCGGTGCATCAGGATGCAGGTTTGTGTCAAAATTACCGGCTTCTATTCGACTCATAGCAGTTACTCCGTCAAAAGCATCCTTGCAGTAAAAAATAGGACCGTCATACGCAGGTCGGCAAAAATCATCTATAAAAGCACGGGTAAGTGCCGCTCCACCCAAAAGAATCGGAATTTTAATACCTTTTTCCTGCAAAATATTTAAATTTTCAAGCATCACCTGTGTTGATTTTACCAAAAGACCACTCATGCCAAGTGCCTGAGCATTTGATTTTTCCAACGTTTCAAGAAAATTATCTAGTTCTACTTTGATTCCAAGATTGATAACTTTATAGCCGTTGTTGGAGAGAATAATATCAACAAGATTTTTCCCGACATCATGGACGTCTCCTTTGACAGTTCCCAGTATCAGTGTGGTATCGGTCTCTTTTTCGATTTTTGGCAGGTAGGGTTTGAGATGGTCCACTGCTTTTTTCATTGTTTCTGCAGACTGTAAAACAAAAGGAAGTTGCATCTGTCCTGAACCAAAAAGTTCGCCGACGACTTTCATGGCATCTATGAGTATTTCATTGACTATTTTTTCAGGAGCAATTTTATGACGTGCCTCTTCAACAAGTGGAATCATTCTGTCTTTATCTCCATCCATCAAAAGTTTGGCAATTTTTTCTTCATCACTCATTTTAAGGTATTCTTCATCTATGGCATCATTGTCTACGGCTTCTTTAGAAGAGAAGTGTTCTATAAAAGTAAAGAGTGCCTCGCCATTTGGTTTACGGTTAAAAATCAAATCATCACAGATTTCCTGATCTTCTTTTGGAATTTTATTGAGTGGAATGATGTGCTTGACATTGATGATGACGGAAGTAAGTCCAGCTTCTACGCAGTGATGCAGGAACATAGAATTAAGATACGGTCTAGCATCTTTGTCTAATCCAAAGGAGATATTTGAAAGCCCCAAAATCGCACCGACCTCCGGATGTTTTTGTCGAAGTTGTCGGATGGCTTCTATCGTATTGATACCTGCATCAAAATACTCTTCATCTCCTGATCCCAATGTAAAGGTCAAAACATCAAATACAAGGTCTTCTTTTTTAATACCGTGACGATTGGTAGCCAGGTCGATGATGCGTTCGGCTACTCTGATTTTGTCTGCAACGGTTTTTGCCATCCCTTTTTCATCAATAGTCAGGCAGACAAGACTGGCTCCGAATTTTTTGGCCAATTGACATACGGCATCAAATTTCGGTTCTCCGTCTTCTAAGTTGACAGAATTGAGAATCGGCTTGCCTCCGATGTGCTTAAGTGCTGTTTCAAGCCCTTTTGTCTGAGTAGAGTCGGGCATAAGCGGCAGGGCAATCTTTTGTGCGTACATTGCCATGACTTCCGTCATATCTTTTGTTTCATCACGACCTGCAAAACCGACATTGACATCAAGTACATGGGCTCCTGCACGTACCTGTTGCTGTGCTACAGAAAGTGTACCTTCATAATCTTCAGCCAAAAGCAGTTCTCTAAAAGCTTTAGAACCGGTTGCATTTGAGCGTTCTCCTACAAGCAGAGGTGCCGGTTCTTGCATAAGAGGCACTGTATTAAAAAGTGAGGCAATAGAATTTGGCTGCGAACCTGAAGGTTTCTTTGGTGTGACATTAGTTACTTTGTCAACGAGGGCTCGAATGTGTTGCGGTGTTGTCCCACAACAGCCACCCAAAAAGCTTACACCGTCAAATTCTAAAAATTTTTCCTGTTGTGCGACAAATTCATCGGGTCCCATCGGATAATAGGTATAGCCTCCGCGGTTTTGCGGAAGACCGGCATTGGCATGCACACTGATGGGTTTGCCCCAAAGTTCACTGAGTGTTTTTACATGTTTGAGTACCTGTTCAGGTCCTGTTCCACAGTTAAATCCAAGAGAGAGAATGTCAAATGGCTCCATAATGGTTGTAATTGTTTCGGCATCTGTCCCTATAAGCATTGTGCCGCTGAGCTCGATGGTTACAGAAACCATGATAGGTATTTCGACCTCTTTTTGTCTGGAGGCTTCCTCAATGGCATGCAAAGCAGCCTTTATTTGCAACGGATCCTGTGCAGTTTCAATGAGAAAAACATCCACACCGCCGTCAATAAGGGCTATACAAAATTCTGTATACCCTGCATACATTTCATCATAGGTAATATGGCCAAGGGAGGGAAGTTTTGTTCCCGGTCCGATTGAACCAAGACAAAAACGGGGATGCTCAGGTGTTGAAAAAGCTTCACACTGTTTTTTAACAAGTTCGGCACCTGCTCGTGTCAGTTCATATGCGCGGTCTCCAATGTTATACTCATCCAAAACCCAGGAAAAAGAACCAAAGGTATTTGTCGTGATAAAATCAGCTCCGGCAGTCAGATAGGCATGAAATATTTCATTCATGATCTCGGGTGCAGTTACATTAAGCAACTCATTACAGCCTTCATTCCCCTCCCATGCCTCTTTTGGAATGTTGTCATCACGTTGTTGTAGCTGTGTTCCCATTGCTCCATCGATGATAAGAGGGCGTTTTTTAATAGTTTCTAAAATGTATTGTTTTGTTGTCATATATAAAATCTTTATAGAAAAATAGTTCTTATATTGTAGCAAAGAAGAGCATAAAGAACTCTTTGTGAAAACAATGCACAGTGTAATATAAAGTTTTGTAAAATT
>JALSKR010000084.1 GCA_026988735.1 Sulfurimonas sp. | reverse complement strand
ACATTGTATGTTGCTATTTTCAAAGTTGTTTCTCCGTATATTAGTGAAATCAGCAGAGCCAACAGAAAGAGTGTTTTCACTCTACAATACCGTTAAGCCGTAACAGCTGTGTTGTGTCGGCATCTCTGCCCATAAGGGCGTGAAAAAGTTCTTGCATATTTTGTGAACCACCACGATGCAAAATAATATTTTGATATTTTTTTGCTGTAGGAGAATTGAAAATATTTTCATCTACTACGGTATAAAAAGTGTCTGCACTCAGGACTTCAGCCCATTTATAACTGTAATATCCTGCAGCATAGCCTCCTGAAAATATATGTGCGAATCCATTTTGAAACTTGTTGTATTTTGGCGGTTTTATCAGTGCTGTTTTTTCTCTTATGCTGTCAAGCAGGTTTTGTACTTCATCTCCTTGATAAACTTTTGTATGCAGTTGAAAATCAAAGAGTGAAAATTCCAATTGTCTAAGCATTCCCATTGCTGATAAAAAGTTTTTGCTTTGTACCAGTTTGTCTATCATCTCATCTGAAATTATTTCATTTGTTTTATAGTGTTTTGCAAACATTTTAAGCACTTGTGGCTCATAGGCAAAATTTTCTAAAAACTGAGAAGGAAACTCAACGGCATCCCATTCTACTCCATTGACACCGCTTACTCCATTTTCATTAACTTCACTGAGGATATGATGTAGAGTATGGCCTGTTTCATGAAAAAGAGTCACAACATCATCATGACGAAGCAGTGATGGATTGGTATCACTTGAGGGAGGAAAATTACATACTATAAAGGCTGAAGCCAATTGCTCTTTGCCTGCTTCATCAACACAATGCGTTTGCCAGTTATGCATCCATGCTCCGCCTCGCTTTGATTCTCTTGCTTCTAAATCAAGATAAATTCTTGCTTTTAAAATCTCATTTTCATAAACATCATAGGCATAGGCTTTTTCATGCCACAGTTTTTCATCTACCTGTTTACATGTAATGTTGAAAAGTTTGTTTAAAAATGTAAACATTCCTTCAACAACATTTTTTTGTTCAAAATAGGGACGATACTCCTCTTCATCTATATCATATTGCTCTTTTTTCAGTATTTCAGCATAATAGGAAGTGTCATGACTCTCAAGTTTGTGTGGTGCTATATTTTGCAGTTCTTGTAGTTCGTTCTTTGCCTGAGGAATTGAATCATGCAGAAGATTCTCCAAAAATCCTAAAACACTTTTTTCATCTTGAGCCATTTTTGTGGCAAGTGAAAGCTGGGCATAGTTTTGAAATCCCAAAAGTTGACTCATCTCATTTCGCAGTGCCAGCAGTTCATCAATAATTTTTGCATTCTCAGGTGCTCGTGAAACATAGGCACGGTAAAGTTCTTCTCGAATTTCTCTGTTTTTTCCGTATGTCATGTAAGCGATATATGAGGGCATTTGCAGTGTAAGTTTGTATTTTACAACACCATTATCTTCAAACTTGGCATTTTGAATTTCACTTTGAGGTAATCCTTCAATGTCTGCTTCATCGGTAATAATATATTCATACGCATTTGTTGCATCCAGAAGATTTTGAGAAAAATTATTTGAGAGTTCACTCTTTTTTAGATTTATTTCCTGAAGTCTCTGTTTTGTTTTTTTATCCAGATGGGCACCGCTTAGTTCAAAATGTAAGATATTTAATGCTAAAACTCTTTTTTGTTCACCATTGAGTGATGTTTCTTCGTTTTGTAAAATATCTTTATATGCATTGTATATATCAATATTTTGTGAAAGTTGCGTAGAGTATTCTGTAATAAGCGGTAATGATTCTGTATAAACTTTTTGTGTTTTTTCAGAGTTGTTTACGGAGTTAAGATGTGATAAAGGCGTAAAAAACTGTTCCAAATATTCATCCATCATTTCTAGTGGTTTGACAAAGTTTGCATAGGTTTTTTCTTCTTGTGCAAGTAAAGTTTCTATTTTTTCATTATTTTCATTGAGATGTTTTTTCAGTTCTTCTAAAAAAGTATCTAGGTCACAATCAAATTGTAAAAATTTTGTCATATATCTTTTCCTTTAGTCATCAGTGTCTTTTTTCTGTCGCACGGCACCGTATTTGTTTATCAGAATATTATCATACTTATTTGCATCTTTGATTAACTTATTTATTGCAATTTTTCCTTCTTCTTTTGTTAAGGAAGAGTCGATAACCAGATAAGAAAGATACACGCTGTTCTCATTGATAGAAAACTGTAAATAGGAGAGTTTATTGTTCTCCTGGAGTAAAAAATCATACATCTTTTCAATATTCTCTTTGGGAATACCGCAAAGTTTGGCATCTCCTATAATAATGCCGTTTTCATAATAGTTTATATTGATTCTTGCACTCCCTTGTTCTATTCTCCAAGAGGACTGGCTTCTTCTGGCCAGGGTTACATTGATGCCCAGGGACACCAGTATATCTTCTATAAGTTTTGTAGGTCCTATGGGTGTGTAGCCTTTTCGTCTGAGTCTGGCAATTTCTAATTCGGCTCCACATTTTGGGCAGTAGTCATTTTTTATATCTTTTTCTTGAATAAGGTTTTTGCAAGAAGGGCATTTAATGACATTTTCTACCCCGAGTTGTTTAAAAGCTGTGAGTGCTTCTTGAAGATAATGTACAGGGAGTGCAAAACCTAAATTGTTTGCATTTTGAATAATAAACGTATTGACACCTGTTACTTCTCCTTTGTCATTCAAAAGAGGACCTCCGCTGTTTCCGGGATTGATGGCAGCATCAATCTGAATATACTCAAGATCTCCCATAAGTCTGGCTGCTCGAGAAACTATCCCCTCTGTCGCTGTGTAATTAAGACCGTAAGGGTGTCCAATGGTAGCCTATTCCAATACTAATCAACTCTTAATAAATCCATAATCTAATCTGACCATCGAAAAAAGCATCAAAGCTTCAGCTAAATTTTGAGTTGTATCAACAATTTTTCTTCCTATATTTTGAACTTT
>JALSKR010000083.1 GCA_026988735.1 Sulfurimonas sp. | reverse complement strand
CATCCCCGTACGAATAAAATCTATATTTTTCTTTTATCGCTTCAGCGTAAAGCTGATGAGTTTTATCCAGTCCGACAAAAGATGCAACAAGCATAAGAAGTGTTGATTTTGGCAGATGAAAATTTGTTAAAAGATGGTTGACACGTAAGGGTTTGTTGTTTGGGTGTAAAAAGAGATTTGCCTCGCCTTTTGTTTGTTCTTTATGCCTTGCATAATACTCAATAGTTCTTGTCGATGTTGTTCCCACACTCAAAATAGGAGTATCAGAATCCAAAATTTCTTTTGCCTCTTGGGAAATATCATAATATTCCGAGTGCATCGGATGGTTCGTTATTACTTCAGCCTCTACAGGCTTAAAAGTACCGCTTCCTACATGTAAAGTAATATAGGCATGCTTATGTTTTTTGCAAATTCTTGTATGCTGCTCAGATGTAAAATGCAGTGAAGCGGTAGGTGCGGCAACGGCCCCTTCCTGCGAAGCAAATACACTTTGGTACTCATCAGCATCTTCATCCTCATCCGGTCTCTGAATATAGGGAGGAAGAGGGGTGTGTCCTATTTTGTCTATTACAGGAAGCAAATCTTCAAACCGTAAAAGTATGTTATGTTGGTAAAAATTTACTTCACGACTGCCATCATCATTGAGTTTTTTTACTCTTGCAATAAGGTTGTCTTCAAAAAATATCTCTGTATCTATCTTCACTTTTCCTCGAATATATACATTGATATTGTGTGCAGTAACGGCTTTGTTTATGAGAAGTTCTAATTTTCCGCCACTCGGTTTTTTCCCAAAAAGTCTTGCTTTGATAACCTTTGTATCATTAAAAATAAGAGCACACTCCGGAGAAAGAAATTTTTCAAGATTATAAAAAAAGGTGTGTGTAATTGTGTCGGTGGCTCTGTCGTAGACTAAAAGTTTTGCATGATCACGGGGAGAAGCAGGATAGTTTGCTATAAGTTCATCGGGAAGAATGAAGTCATAGCTTGCAGTGAGTAACTCTTGGTTACTCATCTTTGTCCTTTTTATATGTAAGTTCATCATATTCATCATGATGCGTAACACTTAAACCGCTTTCATTTTCCTCTTCCTCTTCTTCATCCTCGTCTTCTTCTTCAAGAGGTGGTGCAGGGTTTACCATTTTCACTATCAAAATAGAAAGCAGATAGAGTATTACAAGCGGACCAGCCATAAGCAACTGTGTCAATACATCCGGTGGAGTCAGCAGTGCTGCAACTATAAAAATAATAATAATTGCATATTTGAAAAACGCTGTCATCTGTCTGTCATCAACAAGTCCGAGAAGGGCTAAAAAGTAGGCAAATACAGGCAGTTCAAAAGCAAGACCAAAACCAAACATGATTTTTGTAAAAAATCCGACATAATCTTCGATATTGATAAGAGGCGTAAATTTAAAAGAACCAAAGGTAATGAGGAAGTCAAAACCAAAAGGTGTCACAATATAGTAGGCAAAGAGAACACCCACAAGAAACATAACCGTGCCGCCAACTATAAACGGAATGATCATCTTTTTTTCATGTGCATAGAGTCCAGGCGCAATAAAAAGCCAAATTTGGGAAAGTATAATAGGCAGGGCGCCGACAATCGCTGCAAAAAATGAAACTTTTAATGCTACAAAGAATGCACCGCCAACCTGTGATGTGGTAATCATGCCGTTTGCCGCATTGACAGAGACTTTTCCGACTTCTGTCAGAGCATCATTGAGGGGCTGTACCATCCATGTAAGTATAGGTTCATGGAAGTAAAACATGACAAAAAACATAACTATTAAACTTGCTGCTGAAATAGCCAGCCTTTTTCGGAGTTCTACAAGGTGTGGTCTTAATTCATCAAACATCTTTATTATCTTCTTCTTTCTCTGTTTTTTCTTCTTTTTTCTTTTTCTTGAAAGTTACTTCTTGCGATTCTTTGGGTGCTTTTTTCGTTGTATCTTCATCTTCTTCCAAAATATCATCTGTGAGGCTTGTAAGTTTTGCACCGGCCTGCGCAGGAATATCTGTGACTTTGTTCAGGCTTTCGCTGGCACTCAGAAGCTCTTGTTTGTATGCAAGCGCTTCTTGTTTTATCTGACTTAAATTCATCTCTTCTTCAAGAGAATCTTTTACTGTCCCTATTGTGTTTTTAACATTTCTAAAAAATTTAGCAATTTCGACCATTGTACTAGGTAGTTTGTCCGGACCTAGAAATAAAATAGCGACAACTGCTATGAGTAGCATCTCTGTAAAACCCATACCAAACATATTCAGCCTTCATAGTTTATTGATAGTGAGATTTTATCCAAAGAATCATTAAAAAATCTTCAAGAGGTCAAAAAGAGCGCAATTTCATCTGCCAAAAGATAGTCTTCATTGTAAAAAGTATTATTTTTTAATTTTATTTTCTGTTCCTGCAACAGAATTTCTGCTTTTTCTCTCTCTTGTGTGTTTAAGATATCCTGATGTATTCCGATGACACAGCGCAGACCTAAAAATATCTGTTCGAGCCTTTTGTCTTCCTGTGTGAGCGTCTCTTGTCTGATTGACAGGGGATTGCTAATATATGCTTCTATATCAGTTAAGGGATAAAATCTTGTAAGTCCAAGTTTGCCGACAGCCCCGGCTCCGGCCCCGATATAGTCTTTGTATTGCCAGTAGCCTAGATTATGAAGAGATTGGTAGCTTCCAAAATTGCTTATTTCATACTGTGAAAAACCATGTTTTTGAATCTCTTTGAAAATCCATTTTGTAAGGGAGAGCTGTTCACTTGACATTTGCGGATGGTTTTCAAAGGCAGTTCCCTCTTCAATCATTAAAGCATAGGCACTGATATGATTGATTGGCAGTGACAGGGCCGTTTGAATATCATTTGCAAGCAGTTCTTTTGTATCACCCAAAGTAGCATAGATCAAATCAAGTGAGATATTTTCAAATCCGACAGCAGATGCATTGTTTACAGCATCTACAGACATTTGTGGAG
>JALSKR010000082.1 GCA_026988735.1 Sulfurimonas sp. | reverse complement strand
TCCTATGCAGTCTATTTGGATATTGGTGCCTTTGCTATAAATAATCATATTGACAATGTCATCAATTACAACCTTTTTGTTTTGGCACATATCTCCCTGACATTAACCATAGGAACACTTATGGAAGAGAGAAAACGATACACCAAGGTACTTGAAGAAAAAGTTGCACTTGAAGTACAAAAAAGCCAGGAGCAGCAGTTATTGATGTACCAACAAAGCAGACTGGCGCAAATGGGAGAGATGATCAGCATGATAGCACATCAATGGCGACAGCCACTGAACAATCTTGGTTTGATTAACCAACTCATTGTTGCAAAATATACAAAAGGAAAACTCGATGACAAAGCTATTGAATACTTTAAAAATCATTCCAAAAAACAGATTACTCTCATGTCTGAGACCATAGACAATTTTAGAAATTTTTTTAAAAAAGAGAATGAAGAATGCACATTTTCTCTTCATGATACCATCAATGAAGTACTGAGCATTACTGCTGATATTTATAAACATGAGGGTATTATCATTGTATTTGATGCACAAAAAGACTGCGAACTTTACGGAAATCCCAATGCCTTGGGACAGGTTATTTTAAATATCATCAACAATGCAAAAGATGCCTTGCTCGAGAGAACACAAAAAGAAAAAAAGATACACATAACCCTGCAGGAGAACACTTCAGACATAGTGCTGAGCATTAAAGACAATGCCGGCGGTGTTGATGAAAATATAATGGAGAAAATTTTTGATCCTTATTTCTCAACAAAACAGGAAAAAAACGGAACAGGTCTCGGTTTGTATATGGCAAAAATGATTTTACAAGAACAGTTACGTGCCAAGATAGAAGTTTTTAATGATAATGAGGGTGCAAACTTTGTTATCTCATTACCAAAAGGAAAAAACAGATGCTCTTAAAAAATTTCACCCTTTTATTTGTTGAAGATGATAAAGGGGCACAAGAGCAGATGAAAATGCTCCTGGAAGATGATCTTAAAGAGTTTTATCAAGCTTTTGATGGCAAAGAAGGTTTGTCCGTGTACGAGGAGAAACAACCAGACATTATATTAACAGATATTGTCCTGACCTCTCTTAATGGTCTTGAAATGTCCAAAAAAATCAAACAAATGAACAACGAACAGCCTATCATCATTATGTCTGCTTTTGATGAAAAAGAGACATTGCTAGAGGCAATCAACAGTGGCATTGACTATTTTTTACCCAAACCTGTTGATATAGATATCTTATATAATAGACTCAACATAATTGCACAAAACCTTCAAAACAAAATCGATGCACAAAAACTCAGACAAAAAGAGATACAAATGCTCCATGCACTTGCGCATTATGATACCCTCACACAGGTTGCAAACAGACATCTGTTTAGCATAAAACTTGATGAGGCAATAAGCAGAGCCAACAGAAACAACACAACTTTAGCACTCTTTTTTATAGACTTGGATAAATTTAAAAAGATTAATGACAGCTATGGTCACAGCGCAGGAGACACAGTGTTACGTTCGGTTACTAAAAATATAACAAAAACAGTTCGGTTAGAAGATACTTTTGCCCGCATAGGCGGTGATGAATTTGCTTTGATTGTAGAAAATGTCAACTCGCAAAACGAAACTGATACTCTGGCAAAAAAAATCATAGAGGCTGTGTCTGTACCGATTAATTTTAAAGAGAAAAGCCTTCACATTACATGTAGCATAGGCATTAGTTTGTACCCAAACCAAAGCAGGTCAAAAGAAGAACTTTTACACCTTGGCGATATGGCAATGTATGAAGCAAAAAAAGAACAAACTTCTAATTTTGTATACAGTTCACCTAATAAAAAGAGCTAAAACATGCACAAAAAAAGCTATATAATGTTTACCCTCTTGGTTACCTTCATTACGCTTGGTGTCATATGGCAGCTTCAAAACACAACACAATACTCAGAGACAAAAACAAAACACTATCTCAATCAAGAAGAAAAAGAGTGGCTCAAAAACTTGAAAAAACCATTAACTGTTGGCATTACAAATATTCCCAATCAAGTAATTCTTGACAAGAACGGTAAAGCCAGCGGATTTTCAATGGATCTTTTTTATCTCATCGAAACAAAGTTGCACACAAATTTCAAATATGTTCCCTATGCAACTTGGGAAGCACTGATGCATGATGCAAAAAAAGGGAACATAGATATTGTCTTTGCTGCGCAAAAAACACCAAATCGTTTACAATATTTAGATTTTACAGATGTAGTTCTCACACAACAAAACAAGATTATCGTACAGAGCAAAAATCACTCTTTTTCAGATCTGGACTCTCTTGAAGGAAAAAAAGTTGCACTTGTACAAAAAAGTGCACTTTTTACTTATGTTCAAAATAAGTATCCAAATATTATAGTACAACCCTATGAGACAGAACTTGATGCCTTGCAAGCCGTCTCAGCAGGAGATGCTGATGCCACTTTTAGCGAACCTGTGCGTGCAAGTTATTATATGAATACGCACAACATTCAAAACTTAATAGTGAGTGGTGATTTAGGATACAACTATAAACTGCGCATCGCAAGTCAAAGAGACCTGCCACTGCTCAATGTTATTTTAAGTCAAATAGTAGCAAACATATCACCACAGGAGTTACAAGCTCTTTATTTAAAATGGGGATATATCAAAGACAAAGAACGCTACTTTGATACACAGACACTTGTCTATTTGGCTATTGCCTTTGGCATTATTTTACCCTTTTCATTGTATCTCTATTTTATCAACCGCTCTTTAGAACGTGAAGTAGCAAAAAGAAAAACTGCCGAACGTAAATTACTGGCACTCAATAAAAACCTCCATGAGAAAGTGAAACAGGAGGTAGAAAAACAAAGAGAACAAGAGTTGCATATGTTGCAACAAAGCAAACTGGCACAAATGGGAAATATGATGAATATGATTGCCCATCAGTGGAAGCAACCACTCAATGTGCTCTCTATGCTGATACAAACT
>JALSKR010000081.1 GCA_026988735.1 Sulfurimonas sp. | reverse complement strand
TTTACGGTGGTCTGGAACTTTTGATAATAACTTTAATAGTTTGTTTGATTCTGCTTGTACTGCATACCCTTTTCTAGAACGCTTCTTTGCTAATTTATCTCTTGCTTTTATTGCCATCTTTTATCACCTTGCTTTTTTAGAAGCTTAAAGCAATTATCGCTCCTCTTTTAGGTATTAGTTTTTAGTGGATTGGGGTGGGTTACTCTCTTTTTAATCTCTATTTTATCATTGTACATATTTTTATCAGCTTCTTCTATAACCTGTGGCAGTAGATCATTTTCTTTAAATTTGGCTACACCAAATGAGAAACTGACACGAAATGTGTCATTGTGTGCTTTTAATTTTTTGCCAAGGACATTTTCTCTGATTTTATTTAAAAAAGAGCTTGCTTTTTCCTCGGAAACACTGTCGCCAAAGAGTATGATAAATTCATCACCTCCATAGCGTATGACAGGAATTTTTAATTTTTTCAGTTCATTTGTCAGAAATATTAAAACTTTGTCACCGATAATGTGACCATGTGTATCGTTAACCTGTTTAAAATAGTTCAGATCTATAATAGCAAGCGTTCCATTATGCACAAAAGTATTGCCAAGTGGGTCCAGGTGAGTATCGTGAAGCCATTTTCTGTTATATGCATGGGTCAGTTCATCTTTGTAGACAGATTCTTTAAGCTTTTCAATTTCCTGACGAAGGTATTGCGTCTCTTGCAGTACCTGATTGAGAATTTTTTCATCTTTTTGTTCAATAGCATGAATTGCTCTGTTTGTATTTTCGCTCAATGCCTGTACATTTTTGGATGTTTCATTTTGTAAAGTTGTAAATCGTGAGCATTCAGTTTCTATAATCTTTCTTGAGAGGCTCTCCTCGTCTTCTATTTCAAGATTGTTTTTTTTGGCAAAGTCTGAAAAAACCGAAGCATAAATAGTAGGTGTGACAACAGGAATCTGTGCGATAGAGTTTTTTGCCTCGTTGGAAACAATCTCTAATATTTTTTTATTTTCTTCCATTGGCTGCCTTGCAATATTTAATTTAAATGATTTTAGCATATCACAAATAAATTTAACAATAAATAAGTATAATCACACTCTTAAAATTTTTGCCCAAGGAGTTTGTTTATGCCATTGTCTCGATTAAATGAAGAACAGTATGCTGCTGCGACATCTCCTTACAGTAAAAATCTTATAATTGCTTCTGCCGGAACAGGAAAGACATCAACCATAGTTGGAAGAATAGGGCATTTGCTCAACAATGGTATTGCACCAAATGAAATTTTGCTCTTAACTTTTACAAACAAAGCAGCCGCAGAGATGGTGGCGCGTGTCGCGGAGTATTTTGGTACCGGTGTTGCCAAAAAAATAGATGCCGGAACCTTTCATGCAGTGAGTTACCGATGGCTTAAAAAAAGAGACAAAAGAGTAGTGCTCAAACAACAAAGAGAGCTCAAAACGCTTTTTCGCTCTGTCTTTGAAAAGCGTTCTTTTATGCACATAGAAGCAGAAGTACAACCTTATGGAGGCAATCATTTATATGATCTGTACTCTTTTTATCAAAATACAGAACTGCAAAACAATTTTGAAGACTGGCTTATAGAAAAATACCCTGAGCATGAACTTTTTGCCATGATATATGCAGATATAGTGGATGAATTTGAAGCCTTGAAAAAAGAGTACGGTTTTTTAAATTTTAACGATTTGCTTTTAAATTTTAGAGAAATGTGTAAAAATGACGACTTAGGCTATAAAGAAGTATTAGTCGATGAATATCAAGATACAAATGCACTTCAAGGTACACTGATCGATGCGATGAATCCGCCTTCGCTGTTTTGTGTGGGTGATTATGACCAGAGTATATATGCTTTTAACGGGGCAGATATAGGAATCATAGGCTCATTTACAAAAAAATACCCTGATGCAGTTGTGCATACTTTGACTAAGAATTACCGCTCCTCTGTGCCTATTCTCTCTCTTGCAAACAAGGTAATAGAGCACAATGAGCGTATTTATCCCAAAAAGCTCGAAGTGACACGTGTTTATGATGCACAGGCTCCAAAACTCTTGGCCTTTGATGAGCTGTTTGACCAGTACCATGCGATGGCTGCGATGATTCGTGATACATCAACTCCAAGAGAGGAGATAGCGGTCATCTTCCGCAACAACTCTTCGGCTGACGGCATAGAAGTAGGGTTGCGTGAGCTTGACATTCCCTGTAAACGCAAAGGCGGTACAAGCTTTTTTGATTCGCGTGAGATTAAAGCCATTTTGGACTTATATACTCTGCTTGTGAATGAGTCCGATATGATGGCGTTTATTCATCTTTTTGAATTTGCGCGGGGCATTGGTTCTGCTATGGCAAAAGAACTTTATATTGCTCTGAAAACTTTGGGACAGGGGAGTATTTTTTACGGGCTGTATGCACCGGATGAGACGATGAAAAATCCTTTTGAAAAAAGAAAATTAAATCACCAACTTGGGCTTTTTGATGACTTTTTGGAACTCGGTGCAGTAGGCAAATATGCAAAACTGGGTTTTGAAGCAAAGTTTATGAAAAATCCTGTACTTAAACACCCAAAACTGACAAAAGAGAGTGCCACTTTTTTGCATAATTTTTATCTGTTGTTTCGAGACCTCAAAGGTGTCAAACAACCAAAAACGGTTGTGAAAAAAATCGCAAACTCTGCGCTTTACATGTATATAGCAGATGTCTTGGCAACAAAAAGAGCCACGCTCAAAGACGGCTCAGTAGATGAAAAACAAAAAACAGAATCATTGAGCAGAATTCAAAGAAAAACACTGCTTTTGGAAGAGTTGTCAAAACCTTACGCCGAGCATGAACGCTTTTTAAATGCAATGATTTTGGGTTCTTCTGATTTGACGCAAGGCGAGGGCGTCAACCTCTTAAGCGTGCATGCAAGCAAAGGGCTGGAATACAAAGAAGTCTATGTCATAGATTTGATGGACGGACGGTTTCCAAACAGAAAGCTGATGCAAAGAGGTGGCAGTCTCGATGAAGAGAGAAGACTTTTTTATGTGGCAGTCACCCGTGCAAAAGACATCCTCTATCTAAGCTATGCCAAATATGACAAAATCAAAAAACAAAACTTTGTACCGAGTCAGTTTTTATATGAAGCCGGCATGGTTGCAAAAGATGAAGCATACAGAAAAATGGTGATGCAGGGAGAAGAAAAAGAGGAATAATAACTCTTTTTATTATCTCTTAAACACTTAATTTGATTTTATCAGTTGTAAACTGGTGGATAAGCATTTGTATTAAATTTTGATAAGGGATAGAACTTTCTAGTGATTTTCTTTTAAGTTCATACAAATCATTTTCTGAGATTCTTATAGAAATTGCTTTTTTCTTTTGATGTTTAATAATTGATTGTAACTCTTGTGTACGTTCTATGATATTACCTTTACTTTCCCATTCTCCATTCTCGACACTTTTTAATATATCAAGTTCAAATTCATCTAAATTAGCCATTATTAACTCCTAGTAAATATTGAGTCAAAATTTTTTACACTCTTCATAATAGTCAACTACAGCATCTGGATGGAAATGAGTATGTCATTTATGAATTTAATCTTTTTGCAATTTTTTGAAAAACTTCATCTCCATCAATAAGAGATACACTATTTGTATCAATTTCAGTTTTTCTTTTGCTTGCTTCCTTTGTCCAAAGTGCATCTATCTCATCAAATAATTCTTCTTGTTTTAAAACCAACATAATAAACTCCAATTTTATATGTAACATCATTATAGCAAAATAAAGGTATATATATTTTTTTTGAGTTAATTATAATATTTTGTATTGCTGTCACATTGTATTATAATCTTTCCATGTTCTAATGCAGTCAGTAAAGTTTCTAATGTTTTTTTCACTTCACACAAATAGTGTTGCTTAAAGGAGTCAGTTCCTAAGCTTTCTGACCTCTATAAAATAACTGTGTCCCAGATATATTACATAAAATACTGATGCAAAGAAGATTACAAATGGAATGAGTGACAGCAGGTATAATGCCAGTGTTTTTAGTCGTAATGTACTTCCATGAAAAAAGCTGATTTCCATTGCTTCTTCTTTTGTACATATGGCAGAAGAGACATCATAGGTCATCATTTTATGAAAAAAGTAATGCAGAGGGAAATTAAAAGCGATTATATTGATGATTGGTATAAAGTACAAAGGGATGAAAACCAAAAAAAGTATGATCATGATAAGTATCCATTTGAGTGTGAAAAAAATTCCTTCAATGGCATTTGAATAGCCTATCATCTCTATATCAGGATAGTGTCTTTGTTGCACCTCTTTTAAAATTGCATGTGTTAAAAACCCAATGATAAGCAAGGCTACAAATATAGACGCATACAGCGTCATCAGTCCGCCTATGGTATAAATCAAAAAAGTGGCTATCCATGATGTCAGCGCACTGCTCATTAGAAATTTCATGATGCCTGTACCGGCTAGAGTAGCCTGAAAACTCTCTGTATGGGGTATGCCGTTTTGTATAGTAGTCTGTGTACTTTGCACTTCCATTGTTGTAAGTTGGTCAACTCCCAAACCTGCAACTATGAAAAAAAGAATGTATAAAACTATCATACTGATGATGAAAGGCATGATGGAGTACATCAGCATTTTTTTTGTAAACAGATCCTTGAGGCTGAGTGAGAGTATTGTTGTTTCGTTTTGCATTTTTATATATTAGCCTCGATTATTTTAAAAGCTTTTTGTGTATCTTCTGCATTCATCTTTCCTGATTTATAAAAAAGAACTTTGCCGGTTTTGTCAAAAATGACAATATTTGAGGCATCATCACCTAATTCCCATTCGTGTACTAAAACTTTTTCTTTGTCTTTTACATAAATTGTTTTTGGGAACTCTTTTTGTTTGCCTTTTAAAATAGCCTCAATAGCAAAATTTGGTTTCCATGTTGCTGCCATATTGATGATGGCTATACTGCCAAAATCGCCTTTTTTTCTATACTCTTTTTTCTTGAGTGCCTGTGAAAACGCTTCGTTTACATCTTTTTCATCCGGATCAACATAAAACATTACATATACTTTGTCTTTGAGCATATTTGAGTTCCAGGCACCGCCTTTGACGAGTCCTCCATTATCTTTGTCTATAACAACATTTTTTGGAACTTCGCCAACTGTCAGTGCATATAAGTTGAGTGTAGCTAAAAGCGTTGCCAGTGTTAGTTTTAATTTCATCGTTTACTCCATAATTTTTGATTGAGTTGCAACTCTTGGACAATTCCCAGTGCCAAGTGCAGGGTTTGAATATATTCCATCGCTATTTTATACTCTAATAGTGAATGAAAAACAGATGGTTCAAAAAGATCTTTGTTATATTCAATTGCCATATAGATTTTACCGCCTAAAAAAGAGATATACAGGGGGTGTTTTGATTTCTTTTTGAAATTTAAAAGTTTGCTCATAAGCGTATGTGTCAGTATGTAGCGGGCTTCGATTTGGTCATTTGAGTAGACGACAAACTCTTTTTCAAATGCTACATTGTCCATTTTTACAAGTTCATTTCTGCTTATATTGTTTGCCTGCAGCCAGTTTCCTATGAGCGTACCAAAAGCATTTTGCGCGCTGTCGGGGAGAATCACTGTTTGGGATTTTAAGTGTTTGTTAAATTCACAAACTATAAAAAGCCCTTGAAATATCGTGCTCCAGCTTGTTCTGCCTTTGGAATCTTTATGCTTTTTTTGGGCATGCAAGTCGGAAAGTTCTATTTTTATACCGTCAATTTTACCACGGATGTAATCATTTCCTCCAAGTTTGTCGGGATGTGTCGTAAAAAGTCTTGATCGGGTAAAATTTTCTTTTGCAATATGGGCATTTGGCATATAACTGAGATTTTTATCTATTTCTTTGATGAGTGGCTCAATGATAAGGCTTTTAAACTGGGCAGTATAGTCTTTGATGAGGTATTTGTATATGCCTGCTCCGATGGCAATGTAGGCAATAGCTGAAAAAACATATGCCTCTGTATTATGAATATTTTTTAAAAGAAGAAAAGCTAAAAAAACAAAAACAACGGTATAGATTGTTGCGATATTTATAATTTGTTTTTTGAGTTTTGCTCTTTCATTTTCAAGTTCTTCCAAAACAGGGTAGAGCGTTTTATAATAATAATCGGTTAACTCACTGAGGCTTTTCATCTACTGGTTAAACAACTCTTTAACATTGACATTTTTTCGCTCATTTTCACTGATGACAAAAACATCTTTTCTGGTGTAACCCATCATACTCGCCATCATGTTTGTAGGAATCTGCTCAAGCGCATTGTTATAATCTGTCACGGCTTGATTGTAAGCACGACGCGCTGCTGAAATCTGAGCCTCTACTTCGTTGAGTGAGTGTTGCAGATGCAAAACATTTTCGTTGGCTTTAAGCTCAGGATAGTTTTCAACTGCAATCATTATAGAGCCAAGCGCAGAACTCATTTTTTTGTCTAAATCTATTTTTTCTTTGTCACTTAGGTTTGTTTTGTTTGCCTCTGAACGCAGTTTTGTTATATCTTCAAGCAGAGATTTCTCATGCTCCATATATTTGCTTACAGATGTTACAAGGTTTGGTATCAAGTCATAACGTTTTTTCAAAAGAGTATCGACTGAAGCAAAGATATTTTCTACCTGATTTTTCTTTGCTACAAGGGAGTTGTACATCAGTACCAAAACTATTGCAAGAACTATAAAAATTATAAGGGGTGTTGACATGAAACTATCCTTTTTTAACCCAAATTATGTAGTAGAAAATTAAAAATATTAAGCCACCTTATTGGTGGTGTAAATTTTTAATGAATGTGCCTTGAGTGCAATGATAGGTAATCTTTTTAATTTTCTATTGCATAATTTGGGTTTAATATAAGAACAGTTTATCTGTTTATGTTTTAATTTGTGCTTATAGCTTTTGCAGCCGTATAAGCACTTGCCCAGGCAAAGGCAAAGTTATATCCACCGCGTCTTCCGACTACATCGAGACATTCACCGATGAAGTAGAGGTTTCTCTTTTTGTAGGATTCAAAAGTTTTTGGATTGATCTCTTGTGTATTTATTCCTCCACCGCTGACTTCGGCATGTCTGAATCCATGGGTGTCCGTCACTTCAAAACGCCAGTTGAGTATAAGATTTGCTATTTTTTTAGAGAGTTTTGTGTCTATCTCTTTACTCTGCGGGTTTAGATGTAAGTCAGTCAATATACCGTTTGCAATTTTTAGCGGAAGCAGACCGACTAAAATATCTAAAACAGTAAAATCTGCCATATTCTTCTTTACATGTAAGAGATGTGCAGAGAGTTTTTGGGCAGTAAATTCCGGCAGCAGATTAATGGAAAGTGAAACGGCTTGGTATGACAAAAGTGCCTCGCTCGCTCTTTGGGAAATATCTAAAATCGCAAAACCGGAAACACCGTAGTTTGTAAAAAGAACATCACCGTTACATGTAAGCTCTTTTTGATGATTGATTAGCAGAGTAACTTCGGCACTCAGTTTTGTTCCGCTCATTTTATGGGCTGTTTTGGATGCAAGATGCAGTTGCACCAAAGAGGGGTAGGCTTCAATGATTGTGTGTCCGAAAACTTTGGCAAAAGCTTCGGCATCGGCATTACCGCCAAGATGTGAAGCTGCACGCGAACCGCTTGCCACAACCACACTGTTATACTTTTGCGTGAGTTTTTTTATATCCGTTATTTTTTCTTGTGTGTGAAAAATAACGCCGAGGTCTCTTGCGTATTCTTCAAAAATTCTGGCAACACTTTTTGCTTCATTGCTCAGCGGATAGGCTCTGCCGTCATTCGTTACATGCAACACTAAACCTATAGATGCAGTGAATTTTTCAAACTCTTTAAAACCGAAATTTTTCAGAGCATATTCTACAAAGGGTGGATTTTGTGAGAAATAATCGCTTACATGTAAACTTTTGTTTGTAATGTTACAGCGACCATTTCCCGAAACAAGGATTTTTTTTGCACATTTGTCATTTTGCTCAAACAGTGTTACATGTAAACCTGCTTTTGCACAAAATATAGCACATGCAAGTCCGCTTGCACCGCCTCCGATGATTGCAACTGTTTTTGCCATTAGAGAGTCACGACCTTTGCCCCAAATCCACCCATATGTTGCGGTGCATCTTCAAATTTTTTCACTCGTGGGTGGCGTTTTAAAAACTCTTTGACGGCATAAGAGAGTTTGCCCGTACCTATGCCGTGATAGACTATGACTTCATCCCAACCGTTTATCAGCGCATCACTTAAAAATTTGTCTAAAACTTCACAGGCTTCATCGGCTCGCAGACCGTGCAGGTCACATTTGAGTCCTGCTTTTTTTTCTACATGTAAGTTAAGATTTGTTGTCGGTTTTTGTTTGATGATTTGGGTATGTTTGAGATGTTTTGTTTTTACACGCACACGCATACCATCAACTTCTATGGTGGCTTCGTTTTTGCCTTTCATAGAAACTATAGTCCCTTTTTGCGAGTGGTATTTTACTTTGTCACCGACTTTGAACTCTATCTCTCTTTTGTCTTGTGTTTGTATCTGTTTTGGCAGTTTTTTGTTTGCTTTGTTCATCGCACGATGGATCTCTTTAACATCACCTGCGCGAGCAGCATTTTTTGCTTCATTTATGGCAACATCATAAGAGTGTTTGAGTGCCGCTTTTTCTTTTTCAAGTTCACGCAGGAGTTGCTCTTTTTGCTCTTTGAGTGCATGCTCTTTTTTATAGATTTCATCGAGTTTTGCATCGACTTTTTGATGTTTTTGTTTGAGTTCACGCTCAAGTTGTGAGCCTCGCTCAATTAAGAGTGAAAGTTTTTCAGAGTTGTCACCGTACACTTTTTTGGCTTCATTGACAATGTTGTTAGAAATTCCATATCGACTTGCTGTTTCAAAAGCGTAACTTTTTCCGATGATGCCCTGCATAAATTCATAGGTCGGCTTTCGCTGCTCTTCATCATAAATAGCAGCCATAAGTTCTACATCATCACGATCAGCCATTAATGCGGCAAGGCGTTTGTGGTGGGTTGTCACAACGACTTTTTGTCCGCGTCTGATGAGATCATCAAGTATGACTTTAAAAAGGGCTGCCGCTTCGTCAGAATCTGTTCCGAGTTCTATCTCATCGACACCGATAAGAGCGGATTTATACTCAAATATTCGAGAAAACTGTTGCATTCTTCCTGCAAAGGTAGAGATGTCATTTTTTACATTTTGCGGATCATCTATAATGGCTTCAATAGCTTTAAAATTACCGATATGCGACTTTGTTTCATTCAGTTTCATCGGTATAATGTACTTTGCCATAAATGCAGAGGCTAAGATTGATTTTAAAAGCATCGTTTTACCACCGGCATTGACACCTGTAACCATGAGGATGTTTTTAGAAAAATCAACATTGATTGGTTTTGCATTATGCAGAGCAGGGTGGATGAAGTTGTTTAGCACTATTTTTGTATCTTTTTTGCTTTTTATGAGTTGCAGGTCTTTGCTTTTTGCAAAGAGTACCCGTGCCTGATAGTTGTCAAACTTTGTAAACTCTTTGTCTATGAAGTTGATAAAAGGCTGGAGTTCTGAGAGTTTTTTTGAAAACTCTTTGGAATATTCATAAAAAATCGCTTCACGCTCTTGTTCTATAAAGCGAATTTGTTCCTTAGATTTAAGTATGCTATCAGGTGCAACATAAAAAAAGCCACCCGTACTTCTGCCAAGTATGGCACCTTTGAGGACATGGTTAAATCCGCCGCGAACAAGCAGACACTCTTCGTTATTCATAAAGTGAATCTGTGTATCGACAAGATATCCTGCAAGTTTTGAGCTTGACATCATTCTTTTAAGCGCACCGGAGATATTGTTTTTGTGTTCTTGTATTCTTTGGCTGAGTCGAAAAAGATTTTCATCTAAATTTTCTTCAAATTTCCCCTCATGGGTAAAATATTTTTCTATTTCTAAAAACTGCTCGGGAATGATGATTTTTTGCATCCATTCACCGATAAGACCTTCAAGTTCACGGTTTTTAAAATAGCGAAAATAGCGTACAATCTTGACAATCTCAAAAATCTGTTCAAAATTCAGAATACCATGCTTTTTTAAATGTCCTTTGATGTCAAAAAAGTCACTTACTTTTGGAGGTGCCTTGAACTCCAGTTTGTCCAACTCTTTTATATAGCGAAAATGCAGTTCCTGATCACCCTCTATGTAAAGAGAGTCTTCACGAGCAAAGAAGCTTTTAAACTGCTCTATGTGCTCAACTAAATCAAGCTGATGGATTAAGGTATGAATTTTGGAAGTTTTATCTGTCTTATTCACAGTCGCTCGCACTAATCATCTCTGCATAATGGGGTGTATTTTTTTTGCCTATGAAGGTGTAGGTTCCGATGCTTAGAGAGTATATGCTTGCATTAACATCAACACCGTTACATGTAATGGTTTTTCCCTGTTTGTATTTTATAATGGCATTGAGCATTTTTTCTCTTTGCATCTTATTGTATTGGTTGTAGGCTACGGCACCAAGTATGATAACGAGCAGTACAGCTCCGATAAGAAGTTTTTGAAATTTATCAAGTTCCGTAAAGTAATGCAGTGCCGCAAACAACAGTGTTACTATAATTAAACCATAAATGTATGCCATTACAGTGTGCCTCTTATTTGATAAGTAATGTCACCGGCACCAAAACCTATGATGAGACCTTTATCAAGTGTTTCTAAGTTTTTATCATCTTTGATAACTTTTATCGTATTGTTCGCACGCGATATTTTGTCCGCCATAGTAAGGTTGTAATGTTTGAAATTTTCTTGAAAATCTATATCACGCGGTGCTTCTCCTGCTGCCCATACGGGGAGTATGATAAGCTCGGCAGCCCCGTCAAAACATTTTATAAACTCTTCTAAATTATCAATGGTTCTTGAGTATTTGTGTGGCTGCCAAATAGCGGTAATTTTGTCAAAACCTTTGAGCATGGCATACTCTTTGACAGATTCAAAGGTGGCTTTTATTTCTGTCGGATGGTGTCCGTAATCATCTATAATGACGCTGTCATGCTCAAATCCGACAATATCAAAACGCTTTTTAATGCCTTTGAAATGTAAGATGTTTTTGCGAATATCCTCTATATTCATAGATTTATGTGCTGCAAGTATGGCAAGGGAGGCATCAATGGCAATATGCTTGCCAAATCCCCACACATCAAAACTGCCAAAATCACGAAAGGTAAAACGGGTATGGGGCTGATTGTCAATGAGAACAAATTCTATGTTTTGAATATCTTTGCTGGGATAGAGCCATTCGGCATCAATTTCATCAGTAAGCGTAGCTAAAAACGGGTCTTCAGCATTTAAAACTTTGAGTGGTGCAAGATTTATAAAGGTTTTGTAAGAGTCATAAAATCTTTCATAATTATAGTCATAATATTCCATATGCTCAGGTTCTGCATTAATGACGATGGCACAATGCGGATTTGAGTTTATAAAACTCCCGTCACTCTCATCGGCTTCAAAAATCATGACATCACTTTTGGCATCATAACGGACGTTTGAGCCAAACTCTTTGGATTCTGCACCTATGATTGCAGAACCATTCATAATAGCGGCAAGAATAGCCGTTGTGGTACTTTTACCATGTGCTCCCGCAACAGAGTATACTTTTTTGTCCTGCAAAATTTTCGTCAATGCTTCACGGCGGGCAAGCACTTCTATACCTTTTTCTTTTGCGGCAATTATTTCAGGATTGTCAGGACGGATAATAGCAGAGTGTACAACCAAGTCATGATTTGTAACAGCATCCCCAGAGTGAGGTATGGTTACATGTAAACCAAGTTCACGCAGTTTTTTGGTAATAACAGTTTCTTTGATATCAGAGCCGCTCACCTCATGACCTTTGAAATGCATATATTGCGCAAGTCCTGAGATACCTATGCCACCGATTCCGATAAAATGAATTTTCATGCTTTTTTGCCTTTGTCTTTCAAATTGACAAGCAATTTCTGTGCCTCAGGTTGAAATTCACTGATATAAAAAGTTCCTGCTCTTTGTGTTGCTTCTATATTGGCAATTCTGTCTAAAAAATCGTCAAAGGAAATTTTTTCCTGTGCAGCTATCGAGTGGAGTTTTAAAGCAGTAGAAAATTTTTCATCATTACTCAGTCCGCTCAGTACTTCAAAAAGTGCAGCCGCATCTTGTGTCTTACCGGCAGAGTAATGCTCTATCGCATATTCATATAAAGCACGAAGAGTCGCAAAGTCCTGTACTTCATTCATATCCATTTTTCTGTGCTCTTCAAGTGTCTGCGTGAGACGCTCCAGTGCCAAATCAAGAATATTTGTATAAAAGCCTTGGATCGTTTCTTCATCAAAAGTATCGTGTGCCTGC
The DNA here is from genome assembly GCA_026988735.1 of Sulfurimonas sp. Classification (GTDB taxonomy): domain Bacteria; phylum Campylobacterota; class Campylobacteria; order Campylobacterales; family Sulfurimonadaceae; genus Sulfurimonas. The sequence goes on along the minus strand of JALSKR010000081.1, from coordinate 6,455 downwards.
TGCTCCAGTACATACAACGAAGCAATATCTCCGTCTTGCTGTGCTTTTAAAACTTTTTCTTTTAACTCTTTATCTTTGCTCATTTAAACATTCCTTGATTCTTTGTAGTGCATCTTCTGTTTTTTGTGGGCTCTCAACAAGAGCGATACGAATGAAATCTTTGCCCGGATTTTCACCTTTTGCATCTTCTCTTGCGAGAAACTCACCTGGAAGCACTTTGACATTATAATTTTTATAAAGTTTTTTGGTAAATTCCAGTGCATCACCGACATTTATCCATAGGTAAAATGTCGCATCAGGAATCTGTGTTCCCAATATTGCCTGGGAAATTTCAAAATTTTCTTTATAAACGGCTCTTGCTTTTGCAACATGTTCTTCATCATTCCAAGCCTTGGCTGCTGCGTATTGCAATGGAAGTGGTATAGCACAGCCTATATAAGTTCTGTATTTCATATACTCTTTAAGTATTGTTGCGTCACCGGCTATAAAGCCTGAACGCAGCCCGGGTGCAGAAGAACGTTTAGAAATGGAATTAATAACTAAAATATTTTTAAAAGTGTCATTGTTTACATGTAAAGAAGCTTCAAGCAGAGAAGGTATTGGTTTGTTTGTGTATATTTCACTGTAGCATTCATCGTTTAACAATACAAAATTATGTTTCAGTGCAAGCTTTACCCACTCGCCTAACTCCTCAAGACTGAGTGTAGCTGTTGTAGGGTTGTTGGGGAAGTTGAGTATAACCAAATCACAACTGTTGAGTTCATTTTCATTGATATCAGGTTTGAAGTTGTTTTTTTCACTCAAGTTAAGATGAATAACTTTTGAATGTGTTGCTGTTGCAGCACCTTCATATATCTGATAAAAAGGATTGGTATAGGCTATGACAGGCTCTTGCATGTCAAAAAGTAAAAATTGTGGAAAGTTAAAAAGTACTTCACGTGTTCCAAAAGTAGGAATTATCTGCTCGTCATTTAAAGTAACGCCGAACCGTCTGCTGATAAAATTTCTTTGTGCTTCACGCAAAACAGTTTCACCGGTTGTTTTTGGGTACTTTTTAAGTAAAGGAGCATTGTCACAGAGCGCTTTTTGTATGAAATCGGGTGTTTCAAACTGGGGTTCGCCTATTGTCAGGACAGCCGGAGTGTGGTTTTTGTCGGGTTGTATATTTTCAAGTAAATTTGTTAGTTTTTCAAATGGATAGGGTTCAAAATTCATAGTTTTCATCGCTTTATTAAATTAAAGTTATTATACTGTACAATAACTAATAAACAATTAAGGAAGAGAAAAATGAAGATAGTATTATCAGTTGTATTGGCAGTGTTGATTGTCGGGTGTAGTGATGAAAAAGGTTCGCAAAAAAGTGTTCAAGAAGTTCAGGCGCCGCAAAGTGTGACAAAGGCAGCAGCACCAGTCAAGCCGGTGCAAGCAGATGTTGTTGTAGCCGATACAACACAAAAAATAGAAAAAACAGTTGTAAAGCCAAAAGAAACAACTGTCGCCAAAGTAAAAGAGGTTGTCAAAACTCCGGCAGTGAAAGTTGACGGTGCAAAACTTTTTACTGTTTGTTCAAGCTGTCACGGTGCGCATGCAGAAAAAAAAGCTTTAGGAAAATCTCAAATTATCAAGGGGTGGAGTGAAGCAAAAATTATAACGGCATTACAAGGATATAAAAACGGGACATACGGCGGAGCTATGAAAGCTGTGATGAAAGGACAGGCTGCAAAGCTTTCCGATACTGACATAAAAGCTTTGGCAGAGTATATTTCTCAATTATAATATGCAATATTACACTGATATTCAAGTAAAGTTGCTACAATTATAAAAATAGAAATGGGAAATATTAATGACAATAATAGTAAACGGAAACAGTAAAGTCTTTCAAGACGGAGTAACGCTTTTGGAAATTTTAAAAGAACTTGCTTTGGTTGATAAAGTGATGGCTGCGGCAGTAAATATGGAAATAGTCAAGCAGGATGAATGGGACAAAAAAGTTTTACAAGATAATGATAAACTAGAACTGCTTGATTTTGTCGGAGGAGGATGAGTTTAAAGATTCTATGCTGACAACACTGACAGCATAGTCACCGTCATGTGTAATTGATAAAGCAACATCAATAATTTTAAATCTTTCAATGATCTTTTTTGAAAGTGCAAAAAGTGGAGCGCCTTTTTCTGATTTGTAAATCTTTATGTCGAAAAAGGAACATTCTGCTCCTATGCCTGTTCCCAGTGCTTTAGAAAATGCCTCTTTTGCAGCCCAGAATCCGGCTGCTGTTTTGTAGGATTTTACAAGACTGATTTCATCTTCTGCTAAAAATCTGCGAAGCCCTTTGTCGCCAAAGCGCTCCATCAGATGCTGCATACGCGATGCTTTTATGATATCTATGCCAATCATTAACTATTGAATAACAAATTCAGTAAAATAGATACCTTGTATTTTTCCGTCAGTAATCATAGAGTTCAGTGTATCCATAATTTGTTGTGAAACTTTTTGTTTGCCTTTTTTGGAAGAGATCTCCTCCAAAGTTTTAGAACTGAGTATTCGAATGATTCTGTCCCGAAGTACCGGTGCTTTTGAGTCAAGTTCATGACTGAGTTCAGGAGAATCAAGTTCTAACGACATTGTTGCTTTGAGATATCTTCTTCCTGAATCACTTTTTAGGTTAACTGTAAAAGTGTCTAGCGGATACAATACGCCGATATCACTCAGTTTTCTGTTGTCATCAAATGAACTGCTGAGTGTGCTTTTTCTGCTTTTGTGTGTATCGGCCATTCTTTCCTGTGCCTGTGGGGCATTGCTGACTGCTGCTTCTTCATCTGAACCCATTAACAAAAAGGCGACTACAGCACCAATGATTATGATAAGAATCAAAACAACAATGATAATAATCATCAGCATATTGCTGGATTTTTTTTCTACGGGTGCGGATTCTTCGGTTTCTTTTTCTTCAGCCATATTTCTTCCTTGAAATTACAGTTTTATTTTTGTTAGTATATCAGAAAAATAATTATTTTTATTTTCAGTTAATAACTTTAACATCAAGAGATTTGATTATTTCTTCAAAAATCGGTCCGGCTTCACGATTACAGTCATCATGAAATTCAATAACCAAAACTTCTTTTCCGTTAGCGACTTTTGTTGTATATGTGTCAGGCTTGAAAGCATATTTGTTGATTATTGATTCTATTTTTGCACATACATCATCTTTTTCTTTCGCACATTCGTAAGCTAGTGATAATCTTGAAAATCGTTCTTCGCTTCTAAATTCTGCATCTATCATTTTTTGCCTTTTAAAAATATAGAATTATTATACAATGAAAATATGTAAATAGAACTTTAAAATATACAACTTTTAATACCATTCCAGGAGTTTTGTTACTTCATCGACTATAAATGTTTTTATACTTGTTTTTTCAAGTGGTTTCTTAGATACAAGTGCTTTGGTGATATTTTGCATTCTTGCTTCTTTGAGACGTGCATCAAGGGCATATACTTCTCGGACATCGCCAACCAAAGAGACTTCACCGATGAAAATTGTCTCTTTTGAAATGGCACGGTCACGAAAACTGCTGATAATCGCGGCTAAAATTGCTAAATCTGCAGCTGTTTCTGTGATTTTAATACCACCTGTAATGTTGATGAAAACATCGTATCCGGAAAGAGGAATCTCTAATTTTCTCTCAAGTAAAGCCAAAAGCATGTTGAGCCGGTTGTTGTCAAAACCGGTTGCCTGTCTTTTTGCATTCGGTGTGTGTGATTCTGAAACAAGAGCCTGTACTTCCAAAATAATAGGGCGGGAACCTTCCATGATGACAGTCAGTGCTGAACCGCTTTGACTTGAGTTGCGGTTAAAAAAGCGTGACGCTATATCTGTGGCGCTGACAAGCCCTTCGGCTTTCATCTCAAAGACACCGATCTCGCTCGTTGCTCCAAAACGGTTTTTAAAGCCCCGCAAAATTCTCAGTTCCTGGGAAGAGTCCCCTTCAAAATACAAAACGGTATCAACCATATGTTCCAAAACCCGAGGTCCTGCAATAGAGCCCTCTTTTGTAATGTGTCCGATGATGAAAATTGCTATATCTTTCTCTTTTGCTATGCGCATCAACTCGAAAGTAATCTGGCGTACCTGTGTAACACTCCCCGGAGCCGAGGTTATATTTTCTGAGTATATTGTTTGAATAGAGTCGATAATCAAAAAATCATATTTTCTGTGTTGCAGTTCGACTAAAATCTGTTCAAGTCGTATTTCACTTAAAAGGTAGAGTGAATCATGATTGGATTTGAGACGGTTTGCACGCAGTTTTATCTGTCCTGCCGATTCTTCTCCTGTAACATAGAGTACATCTTTGCCTGTTGATGCAATATTGGAACCGACTTTAAGAAGCAGGGTTGATTTTCCCACACCGGGACTTCCTCCAATGAGAGTAAGCGAACCGGGAACAATCCCCCCGCCTAAAACATTGTCAAGTTCACTGTCAAGAGAGCTAAATCTATAGACTTCTTCTTCAACAATATCATTAATACTGACGGCTTTAGCGGAGGATGATGTCGTTGATTTTGTCTGTTTGACAACTTCTTGCTGGTGCTCATTCAATTCAATAAAACTGTCCCATGCACCGCAGTTTGTACATTTTCCCATCCATTTAGGAGTAGTAAGCCCACAATGCTGACACTCAAAAAGTATTTTTTTCTTTGCCATAATTTCTATCTTTTTATTTATTTTTTCAAATATGTTGTAATTTGAGTCAGTTGGGACAAATGAGGAGCGTGAACTCCTTCTGATCTTTTAATGCAACTTTTTACCACATAATCACCAACTGACATTGACAGCATATAAAAAATCTGCTTCAATTGTATAAAATATGGCATTTTGCTAGATTTTTAATCACAGGGGGTGTAATTCTAAGAAGCGAAGTTTTTACAAAGAGATTGAATGATTAGTTCATATTCACTCTTTGTAAGTGTTGCAATCTTCTCACCAATTCTTTGCTTAGAGAGGCTTCTCACTTGATTAATAAGTATATCTGAATCCTGTTGTAATTTATCGCGCTGAGTTATGCGAATTCTATATGGTGCCATATCTTCAATAAGATCAGTTGAGAGGGGCATGAGTATAACAGTGTCAAGTATGCTGTTTTCATCCTCTCCTGAGATGATAACAGCAGGTCTGATTTTACCTACTTCATGACCTTTTTTAGGATTAAGATTTACAACAACAATATCTCCACTTTTATAGTTAATGCTAGAGTCCATCATCAACACCCAATTCGGCAAATTCCAGATCTTGATGTTGAGATAAGCGCTTGAGTTTGTTGAGTTTCTCTTCTCTATCTATCTTTTCAATGAGAGGTCTAACATAACTTTCATATTTAGCAGATATAAAATAGCCTAAGGTTGTGTGTGCACGTTTATCTACAATCTTGCCAATATCCATACTTTTAATAAGTGAAGGCTTTGATTGAATTTCTGTGATTCCGTAACTTAACATTTTATATCCTTTATTTTTAATCTATATGTATTATATCATATAGTTTAGTTAGAGGTGTTTTATAGTTAATTGAAATATTATTGCATGAGTATAACTTTTTGAATTGCTGTACCTGTGTTAAGAAGCTTCAAAAATATTTTTTTGTCATCATAATTTTTTTCTGTATTTTCCTGAGTTCCGCGTTTGGATACACAAATTCAATTTTCAAATATTTCAAAAATTTTCCGTTGAATTGCAGAAGGTGGAATTGGTATAATCTCATTATCAATTTCAACTGCTAAAATATGTTCTATGATTTTTTTAAGAAGCTTCTGAGAGAATTTAAACTTAATACCTTTGATTTTTAATCTCCTCTCAAACTCCATAAAAACAGCATAAGCCACAAAGCTTACAACTACATGAGCTTTTATCCTATTTTCTAATCTGTGATAAATTGGTCTTATCCTCAAATCTGTCTTTGAAATCCTAAAAGCTCTCTCAACTGCATACTGATTTTGATAGTGAGCTATTACATCATCAGCTTTAAGCGTAAAGTCATTTGTTGCAAACCCTTTGATACCATCAAGCTTTTCATCTTGCAATACTTTATCAGGATTAAGTTTATACTTGATTGTGCATTTATCATCAATATCAAGATATTTTGCATAGTAAGAGAGCTTTAAATCTGATTTAGTAATGTTTTTCTTATCAAGTGCAGCATGAATCTTTTGCAGTGCTTTTTCTCTTGTTCTTTTGTCTTTTTTTGCCCTTTTTGAGGAGTAGGTTAAAATGAGTCTTTGTTTGATTATAAGCTTTTGGTTTTTATCTTCATCATTTTTATAGATGATCTCTTTGTCAATATCTAATAGACTTCTTGCATAACCCATTAATCCACCTGAAAACCTCTATCAAAATTGATTAAAGCGCAAATGAGATTAAACCTCAAACCAAATCGTTTTCTACGGTTACGATATTTATGAGCAACTA
>JALSKR010000080.1 GCA_026988735.1 Sulfurimonas sp. | reverse complement strand
GCTGATAAGCCTGTTGCTGTTGCATAGCCATTGCTGCTTATTAAGTAGTCTGTATATAATTCGAGATAATCTGTTTTTTTCATACAAAAATTTAAGCAATTTTAGTTCCTTGGTGCGTAAGGTCAGTGAAAAAATAAAATTAGATTGTTTTTTTAATCTAATTTAATTTCAGTATATTGTACATAGACTTTGAAAAACTCTTCACTGAGTGCATAGCATTAATTGCCATAGTTGTAGCATCAGATTTTATAGTATGATTTTTTGCGATATCTTTTATTATGAGCGTACTTTTTTTATAGGCATCAGCAATTCTTTTGTAAATTTCATCCATCTCTTTCATAGAGTCTTGATCTCCCTGAATTGCTTTATTGAAAGCCTGAATATTTTTGAGTATTTGATAGCGAATGTTTTTATAAAATTGTTGCTCTTCATTTGTCCCGGCATTGTAAAAATAATCCAAATCATATAACATGTCTTTTATCACCTTGGCAGCAGTTGCCAGATAATTGACTTCTTTTATTAATCTGTTCAAATTATTATTGTATTCCTCATCGTTATTAACCGCTGAAAGTTCAGCAGCATAACGATATATTTCACCTTCCAAAAGACGTATTTTTTCATACAGCTTTTCAAAATCTACATTAAAACTGTGAGTGTACCTGTCTAAAATTTTATCTATGCCCATATGTTCATCAAGCACTTTTGGAGGAGGCACATTGATAGCAAGCAGTGCAAACTCTTGAACTTTTTTAGAAAGATACTCTATCTCTTTTTTAAGTGCTTCTATAGCGATTTGCGGAACTTCTGTAGATACATTACATATAAACTTTGTAACCTTGTCTTGTGGCTGGTGAAAATACTTTTGTGTGAGAGCAGCTAAAAATGATATAAAGGGGTACCATATAAGAACGCCTAAAATGTTAAACAAAGTATGAAAAATTGCAATTTTGATAACACCGTCTGCATGTGGAAATGCAAAATCTACCAAAGTAATCAGTTGATATAAAAAGAGTAGACTGATAACTCCGGTTGAGACATTAAAAAGCAAGTGGGCCAGCGCCACTCTTTTTTTATCCGCGATACTGCCAATACTGCCAAGCAGAGCTGTTACAGTTGTTCCTATATTTGTTCCAATAACAAAAGCAGCCGCAGCCTCAAAACCAATCACATGTGTATAAAGTGCACTTTGTGCAATAGCTATGGAAGCTGAACTTGATTGTATGACAGCGGTTAAAGCAAGTCCTATTAAAGCATACCAGTAGGGTGTCGAAAACTGATATGCAGTCATATCAAAATTTTGGGCACTGTCACTGAAACTTTCTTTCATTCCCTCAAGCCCTAAAAAGATAAGACCAAAACCAACCAAAACACCAAAATAGTTTTTCCATTTTGATGTGTCAGAACTTAATACCTGCCCCATGCCGCCAATTCCTATGACAGCGTAAGAAAGCAGTTTGATATCCATGTTAAAGCCGATGACAGCAACAATCCATGCCGTGACAGTTGTCCCGATATTGCTGCCGAGTATAATGGCTATGCTGCTATCCAAACTCATAAGTTTGGCTCCCACAAGTGAAAGAGCCATAAGTGTTACTACTGAAGAGCTTTGAAATACAGCTGTGGAAAAGATTCCGGTAAGCAGGCTTTTAAAATGTGTTTTAGTGGCATTTTGCACAAGTTGTTTAAATGCCCGTCCTGCGGAAGATTTGATCTGTTCTTCAAGATAAAGCATTCCAAAGAGGAAAAGTCCTAAACCTGAAAAAGCTTCAATCCAAATCTTATAATGCTCCATCTAGTGTCCACTGCTTCGCTGGCGCTTTCTTTTTAAATTGTCTGCAGGTATATAAAAAGTCAAATTTCCAACATTTTTGATTGTCACCTCATTACATGTAAGCAAATCATTCAGGTTTTCTTTGCTTTTTTCATCAAAAAGCAGGTCAATATCTTCGCTGGTTAAAGGACGTTTATCCAAAGTGTTGAGTACTTCTTCTTTGGTATAATAAGAATTATTAGGCTCAGCGTGAAGTCGTGAAGCTATGTGAATAGGCAAATCAGCATCAAACATGAGGGCAATGTCATGAAGTTCTTTATAGCTTATTCCCTCCACAGGGTATGCCGGTGGTCGGTCTATTGTGCCTATATCTATTCTTTGACATTTTATTTTATGTAAAACTTTATTCAATTTTTCTATTTCTTGTTGTGTGTCATTTAAATCACGGACAAAGAGTACCTCTATAAAAAGTTTTCCTGTATAAATGTGAGAAAAATCTATAACTTTTTGTACAACATTTTCTATTTGAATGGAAGGATGGGGTCTGTCTATCTTTTTGAAAATGTCATGACTTACAGCATCCAAAGAGAGTTTGACCTGATCAAGTTTTAAAAGGGAATGAAAAGTTTTTTCATTGACAAGAGTGGCACTGTTTGTCAGTATCAGTGTTTGGGTTTTTCCCTTGATCTTGTTTATAGCATCAATAAGGCTCTCAAGATGGGGATAAAGTGTAGGCTCTCCGTTGGCGGTAAGTGTTATCACATCTATTTTATCATGAAGATGTTTTTGGAGTTGGGTGATGATTTCACCAACTGAAACAGTAAGTGACTGTTTGTCAACAGTAGCACTCGGTGCCAGCTCACAGTAAAGACAGTCAAAATTGCACTGTTTTACTGACGGCGAGAGATCCACTCCCAAACTCATACCGAAACGGCGAGAGTTTACAGGTCCGAATATTATATTATTTTTTGCTGACACGGTGGCACTCTTGGATGAAGTGCTTCGCATTTTCAACAGGAACATCCGGTAGAATTCCGTGACCGAGGTTGAATATATGGCGTTTTCCCTGCATAGTATTTTGAATATCTTCTACAGTTTCTGTTGTAGCTTCTTTTGAATATAAACGACACGGCTCCATATTTCCCTGCAAGACATATCTGTTACCCAGTTTTTCTTTGGCAAGCTCCATAGGAGTAGACCAGTCAACACCAAATACATCAAAATTGCCATATATTTTGTTTAAAAAGGCAGGAATGCCTTTTGGAAAGATAATGACAGGAATATGCGGATATTTTTCTTTCAGATATTCGGCAATCTCTACCATGTATTTCCAGGAAAATTCATCATATTTACTCGGTTCAATTGCAGCAGCCCATGAGTCAAAGATTTGTACAACATCTATGCCGGCTTCTATCTGTTTTTGCATGTAAAGTTTTACAACTTCAGTTACTTTTGTCAGAATTGTATGTAAAAGTTCAGGATCTGAGTACATCATTTTTTTACATACATTGTAGGTTTTTGTTCCCTGTCCTTCTATCATATATGTTGCAAGTGTCCAAGGGGAACCTGTAAATCCTATGAGGGCTTTGTCCTCAGCAAGTTTTGTTTTGATGAGTTTAATCGTATCATATACATAGGTCAGTTTACTGGCAGCTTCTTCACCGCCTGTGAGCCTGTCGATATCCTCTTGTGTTTTTATCGGATCAGAAAATTTTGGACCTTCTCCTTTTACAAAAGACAAGTCCATACCCATTTCATCAGGTATGACAAGGATGTCACTGAAAAGTATTGCAGCGTCAACCCCGACTATGTCAATCGGTTGCAGTGTTACTTCACATGCCATTTCAGGATTGTGACAAAGCGTTAAAAAATCTCCTGCTTTGGCACGGACTGCCATATATTCAGGAAGATAACGACCGGCCTGTCTCATCATCCATACAGGGGTGTATGGTGTCTCTTTCCCAAAACATGCATCTACAAATATTTTATTTTTTGTTCCCATTTTTTTTCCTTAGTGATTGTGTCCGACTTTACTTAAAAAATACAAACCGACAGCAACGGCAGTAATAGATAAGGCTAAATATAACAGTTCTAGTGGTGTTTGGTAACTGGCAAGTCCGACTTTTTTAAAGAAACCGACAACCAAAACCATAACGATAACTTTGGATATTTTATCTTTGAGCTGATCAAGTGAGTGGATAGATAAAATTTTATTTTCTCTTGTTGCATCTTCTCTTGCAGCATCGATATCAGAAATAAAGAGTTCATACAAACCAAAAGAGAAGAGTAGCATTACAACACCAATAAGGTACAAATCTACAGCACCTATAATTCCACCAACAACCAGCTCATGAAAATGCTCTGGATGATGATGATTTATATAAGTATCTATAACAAGTTTTGCTGTTTCATAGACATCAAAACTTGCAACAATAAAGAGTGATACAGCACCTATAAGACCAAAAATTACAGCCATTAGCACCATAAAACGCGAACTCCATAAGCCACTTTCAAATATTTTTTCTATCATTTATAATCCTTCTTCCATTTCTATCCATTTTTGAGCGATTCTGACCGCATTTGTAGCGGCTCCTACGCGTAAGTTATCGGCAACTACAAACATATGGAGCATATTATTTGCAAAAAGGTCATTTCTTATGCGTCCGACAAAGGTTTCATTTTTATCTATACATGTAGCAGGCATAGGGTAAAGCGCTTCATCTGGATTATCTAAAACGACAATATTTGGCGCTTTACGCAAGATCTCTCTTGCTTCATTAGCATCTACTTGGGAATCAAAAGTCATAGTGACTGCTTCTGCATGTCCTCGGAGTGTCGGTACACGTACACATGTAGCACTGAGTGCAATCTCTTTATGCATGATTTTTGTTGTCTCATTGACCATTTTCATCTCTTCTTTTGTATAACCGTTGTCTGTAAAAACATCAATTTGCGGAATGACATTGAGAGCTATCTGCTGGTTAAATGCTTTGTGCTCAGCTTCATCAAGCTTAAATGCAAAAAATGCCTGCATTTGGCTGACGAGCTCTTCCATAGCGGTTTTTCCTGCACCGCTGGTTGCCTGGTATGTATCAACATCCACACGAACGAGGTCATACGCTTCATCAAGCGGTTTGAGTGCCTGTACCATCTGAATGGTTGAGCAGTTTGGATTTGCAATGATTCCCGTTTCTTTCCATTGTGCAATATCTTGAGGGTTTACTTCCGGCACAACAAGCGGAACATTCGGATCCATTCTGAAATGCGAAGTGTTGTCGATAACAACAGCGCCTGCCGAAACAGCAGAAGGGGCAAATTCTGCACTGACACTGCCCCCTGCACTAAAAAGGGCAATTTCTATCTCTTCTTGTTTGAAAACATCATGTGTCAACTCTATAATATTAAAATTTTCTCCATTAAATTCTACCTGTTTGCCAACACTTCTTGCACTTGCAAGCAGGACTAATTTGTTCAAAGGGAAATCAATCTCTTCGAGTACCCGCAAAATCTCTTCACCTACAGCACCGTTTGCACCGACAACTGCCACATTATATTTTTTCATTACATTTTCTCCTGTTATTATTTTCTAATATCTAAAAAAAGTTCATCTTTTTGAATCTCATTGTCTTCACTGAGTATCACAGCACGTTCTACAACTGAAAGAAGTTCACGAATATTTCCCGGCCAATTATAGGATAAAAGTTCATTTTTTGCACCTTCTGAGAGTGTTTTATTTTCAAAACCGTATTTCTGACAGTTTTGCAGTATCATTGCCTGGGCAATTTCTAAAATTTCATCTTTTCTTTCTCTTAAAGGGGGAATATGCAAAGGGATTGTATTGAGTCTGTAGTACAAATCTTCCCTGAACTCTCCATTTTTTATTTTTTCATCCAAATTTGCATTTGTAGCAGAAATGACACGAATATCTATTTTAACGGCTTTTGCAGAACCAAGTCTTCGGACCTCTTTTTCCTGCAGTGCCCGGAGCAGTTTTGCCTGAACACCATAGGGCATTTCCCCGATTTCATCCAAAAAGAGTGTGCCTCCGTTTGCCAGTTCAAACTGTCCTGCTTTGGCTTGAGAAGCATCAGTAAAAGCACCTTTTTCAAAACCGAAAAGCTCACTCTCTATCAGGTTTTCAGGAATTGCAGCCATATTGATAGCTACAAAGGGTTTTTTTGCCCGCGGAGAATTTGTATGTATATAAGAAGCAAAAACTTCTTTACCGACACCGCTTTCTCCTAAAAGTAAAATACTTGCATCTGTTTTTGAGGCCTTTTGTGCAATACTTAAAACTTTTGTGAGTGCTTCGGACGAGCCCAAAAAGTCATTTGTTGTTTTTTTGCTCTTTGGTACTGATTTTTTTACTTTTTGGACAACTTCTTCACGTTTAATTGCATCTACAAGTGTATCAACATCAAAAGGTTTGAGTAAAAAATCTTTGACACCCAGGTGAATAGACTCAATAGCCCGACTCAGTGTTGCATTGCCTGTCATTATGATGACTTCATATCTGCCGTTTAACTCTTTGACAAATTCTATACCGTCCATGCCAGGCATATTAATGTCCGTAATAACCAAATCAAAACTCTCATCAAGCCCTTTGAGCGCATCTTTGGCATTTTTAAATGTTTTGACCGTAAACTCTTTGTAATCGCTCATAGCAATTTCAAGAGATTTACGCATATTGATATCATCTTCGACTATGGCTATTTTCACAAAAAGTCCTATTTTTACTCGGCTATTTTAAAGCTGAAATTTTAACAAAATTATCATTAAAATCGACTTTGAAACATTGTGTGAAAAAAGTAATTGTGGTATTTGTATGTGAATTGGTTGTATTAAAAGAGTCATAACTCTTTACATGTAATCCAAGTTTATCGAAAAAATCAATCATTTTGTCTTGTTTATATTTTATAAAGTTTTCAAATGTATCATTGTTTTTTTTCTCAAAGACTATGGATTGGCTGATGGTGCCGGCACAAGACTGCATTGCTCTTGAAACAAGAATTTGTTCATTATATAGTTGAAAATCTTTTACCACATATTTATAGGATATGTAGTAAAAGTCAGCGTATGCTAAACTAGAGAGTAGAATAAAATTAACGAACAATATCCGCATATTTAAGCTTTATTTCCATTTCTACTTGACATAGACCATCTTTAAAGCTTGTCTCTACTATAGTAGTATTTCGTAAACATGCTGCCACATGTGTACGAACTGTTGATTTTTTAATCATCATATTCTTTACATAATCATTTCCTTCTACATATACACCTTTCACCTTTTCTGCAATAAGGCGGTAGGCATCTGCTATAGCAGCTCTTTTTGCCAAGGCTAAGGCTTGTGCTGGTGAGCATGCTCCATTACAGGGAGCAACACCTTGTCCCACAACACTAATTCTGAGTGGCTTGTTGCATTGTAATACCGGTGTGTTTTTTGGTAACTTTGGCAACGATTTTTTTGTCATTGGCATTTGAATGACCCTTGCCTTCTGTTGGACAGGTGATATTTGTTTTGTATTACATGGTAGGTTGTCGTCAGGCTGACAAGAAGCACAGGCTGAAAATCCTAATGCTAATGCAGTAATGACACTTCCGGTAATAATATTTTTTTTCATGCTAATTCCCTCTTAATTAAATAATATTTAAATTTCTAGCAAGTACTATTCCAAATTTAAAGAAGGAGATGTGTCTTCTTCGTCATCTTCGCTTTTTTCCTCTTTCGGACAGCGTGAAATACTGACAACTTCATCTCCTTTTACAATGTATACACCGGAAGTGTTTCTGCTTGATTTGGAGATCGTCTGCATATCAACACGAATCATTTTACCGGCTTTTGTGAGTGCCATCATATCCATGCCCTCATCTACCATCAAACAACCGACAATATGTTTGCCTGTTTTTGTTGTCATTTTCATAGCAATAACACCGGAACCGCCACGGTTTGTCAATCTGTATTCTCCTGCGTCAGTTCGTTTTCCTATGCCTTTTTCAGCAACAATCAGAATCTCCTGATCATCACTTGCTATAATGTTTGCATCGACGACTTCATCACCCTCATGTTTAAACTTAATACCTCTTACTCCGCGTGTACTTCGTCCCTGTTCACGGGTTTTTTCTATTTCAAATTTGATACATTGTGCAAGTTTCGTCACTATGAAAAGATATTTGATACTTTTATCTGCAATTTTTGCTGTAATGAGTGCATCATCTTCATCTAAAACTATAGCTCTGACACCATTGCTTCTTACATTACTGAATTCACTTAAATTTGTTCGCTTCACAATGCCGTTTTTCGTAAAGAAAACCAAAGATTTATCTTCGCTGAAATCAGTTGTAGGAATAATAGACTGAATCTGCTCATCCGCCATTAAATTAAGCAGATTGACAACAGCTTTTCCTTTGGCTGTACGACTTCCCTCAGGAATGCGATAGACTTTTAACCAGTGGAGCTGTCCTCTGTCTGTAACAAAAAGGAGTGTATCATGCGTATTACATGTAAAGAAGTTTTCTATAAAGTCATCTTCATAGGTTGTGACAGCTGTTTTTCCTTTACCTCCGCGTTTTTGCTTTTCATAGCTTGCGAGTGGCACACGTTTGATGTACCCTCTGTGTGTAATTGTAACAACCATTGGCTCGTTAGGAATTAAATCTTCGATGTCTATATCATCATAGTCATCTTCGATGTCAGTTCTTCGTTTTGTGGTATATGTCTGTAAAATTTCATCAAACTCTTCACCTATTATACCGTGAAGTACTTTTTCGCTTTGTAAAATTGACTCAAGAAACTCAATTTGCTTCATAAGCTCTGCCAATTCATTTTCTATTTTTTCAATTTCAAGTCCTGTAAGACGACCAAGACGCATTGCAACAATGCTTGCAGCCTGGATTTCTGAAAAATCGAATTCAGTTACCAGGTTTTCTTTTGCTTCTTCTTCGTTTGTGGAAGCACGGATAGTACGAATGACTTTGTCAATAATATCTATCGCTTTTTTCAAACCTTCTAAAATATGTGCACGCGCTTTTGCTTTTTCCAAATCAAAAATTGTACGACGGATAATAATAGTTTTTCGGTGATTGATAAAATGTTTAAGAATCTCAATAAGACCAAAAATTCTTGGTTCCTGGTTTAAGATAGATAGCATAATAATACCAAATGTCGTTTGCATCGCAGTTTGTTTAAATAGATTGTTTAAAACAATTTCACTGATAGTATCACGCTTGAGCTCAATGACAACGCGCATTCCGTCACGGTCAGATTCATCTCTGATTTCACTGACTCCGTCTATCATTTTGTCTTTAACCAAATTGGCAACGTTTTCAATAAGGCGGGCTTTGTTTACCTGATAAGGAAGCTCATCAATAACAATGACGTCTTTGTTTCCTTTTTTCTCAATATGTGTTTTTGCACGTACTTTTATACGGCCACGCCCCGTTTCATAGGCATCCATAATCCCTTTTTTACCAAATATAATGCCGCCTGTCGGAAAATCGGGCGCTTTGATATGTTCCATGATTTCAGGAAGTGTAATATTCGGATTTTCCAAAAGTGCTTTGAGCCCGTTCATAATTTCAGTAGGGTTGTGGGGAGGAATGTTTGTTGCCATACCAACGGCAATTCCTGAAGAACCGTTTATCAAAAGGTTCGGTACACGTGTCGGCATTACATCCGGCTCTTTTGTTGTACCGTCATAGTTGTCTATCATATTTACAGTGTTTTTTTCCAAATCTTTTAACAGTTCTCCTGCATACTTTGTCATACGGGCTTCCGTGTAACGCATCGCAGCTGCTGAGTCACCGTCAACCGAACCAAAGTTTCCCTGTCCGTCTACAAGTTCCATTCGCATGGAGAAATCCTGTGCCATTCGCACGAGTGCATCATAGACTGCCGTATCTCCGTGAGGGTGGTATTGACCGATAACATCTCCGACTATACGTGCTGATTTTTTATACTTTGCACCAAAAGAGAGATTGAGTTTGTCCATCGCATAGAGAATTCGTCTGTGAACAGGTTTGAGCCCGTCCCTGACATCAGGTAGGGCACGACCGACTATAACACTCATAGAGTAATCTAGATAGCTGTTTTGAAGAGTTTCTTCTATATTTATACTTTGTATATCACCATTGTTTAACAAGTTGCTCATTGAAACACCTAAAATTTAAATTTATATATATTATCTTATTGTCGCTTAATAAAATGTTTAAAACTGATGAACTTTTGCGCAATTGTATAAAAAATGAAAGAATTGTAAAAGCTGCTTAAAAATTAATCAGTTTCAGCTGAAAAAAAAGATGTAATTATTCTATACTTTGCTTTGAAAATATTCAAAAAAAGGATTCACATGAAGAAATGGTTATTAGCATTTTTATTTGCTTTACCAACATTCGTATTTGCGGAGGATACAGCAACACTCGATACAGGTGATACAGCATGGATGATGATGTCAACTGCATTGGTATTACTGATGACACCTGCAGGACTTGCACTGTTTTATGCAGGTATGACAAGAAGTAAAAACGTACTTAATACATATGCTATGGTATTTGGAGCGTTTGTAGTTGCATTTGTTGTTTGGATCGCTGCCGGTTATTCGATAGCATTTGGTACGGCAGATTCTGCTGCTGTTCAAAATGTGATGGGCGGATTTTCAAATGTATTCCTAAATGGAATCAGCTGGCACGATTTAAGCGGAACATACCCTACATATGTATTTGTGGCGTTTCAGGGTACATTTGCCGCTATTACAGTAGCTATTGCTGCAGGTTCGGTTATAGAGCGTATTAAATTTTCCACATGGCTGGTATTTGTGGCTCTTTGGGGACTTGTAGTGTATGCTCCTGTTGCTCATATGGTTTGGGGCGGAGACGGTGCTTATCTTTTTGATTTAGGTGCTTTAGACTTTGCCGGTGGTACAGTTGTACATATGAATGGCGGTCTGGCCGGTTTGGTTCTCGCTGTTCTTGTTGGCAAACGTGTCGGATATCCTAAGTCTGCCATGAAACCTGCTACAGTGCTTTTAACTGCGCTTGGTGCAGCTCTTTTATGGTTTGGCTGGTACGGATTCAATGCAGGGTCTGCATTTGGAGCGAACGCTATTGCCGGTGTAGCACTCTTGACTACTACAATAGCAACTGCTGCAGCTGCGATTACATGGATGCTTGCTGAATGGTTTGTGTATAAAAAGCCTACATTGTTAGGACTTGCTACAGGTGCTGTTTCAGGGCTTGTTGCTATTACTCCTGCTGCCGGATTTGTTGGTGTCGGTGGTGCTTTTATCGTTGGTATTGTCGGAACTTTATTCGCGTTTTGGGGTGTTACTGTACTTAAAAAGAAACTTGGTTATGATGATTCTTTAGATGCATTCGGTGTTCACTTTTTAGCTGGTTTGTTTGGTGCACTTGCAACAGGTCTTTTAGCTTTAAAAGACAACGATTTACTGTGGGACGGACCGCTGAAAGAATCAGGTGACAGAATAGGGCAGTTTATTGTTCAGGTTGAGTCTGTTGTTATTGTCGGACTTTTCACTCTCGTTGGTACTGTTGTTGTTTATTATATTGCCACTGCATTGACTGGTGGTTCACGTGTAAGTGAAGATGAAGAAACAATGGGTCTGGATGAATCTGTTCAAGGTGAAAGATACATGAATAACTAATCTCT
Organism: Sulfurimonas sp.; assembly: GCA_026988735.1. Taxonomy (GTDB): domain Bacteria; phylum Campylobacterota; class Campylobacteria; order Campylobacterales; family Sulfurimonadaceae; genus Sulfurimonas. The sequence continues at coordinate 7,414 of JALSKR010000080.1, read as the reverse complement.
TTTTGGGATTGGTGTCTTGATTTTGTAATCAAAAATGGTTACAATTGATAAATAATAAAACTTTTGGAGCAACGAGAATGAAAAAAGTAGAAGCGGTTATCAAACCATTTAAACTGGAAGATGTGAAAGATGCACTGGCAGAAATCGGAATTGACGGTATGACAGTGAGTGAAGTAAAGGGTTATGGTCGTCAAAAAGGGCATAGCGAGCTGTATCGCGGTGCGGAGTATGTGGTTGATTTTTTACCGAAAATAAAAATGGAAATGGTTGTTACAGCAGACATGGTGGAGCAGGTTACAGCAACAATTGTTGAAGCGGCGCGTACAGGAAAAATCGGAGACGGTAAAATATTTGTCAGTGATATTGAAAAAATCATTAGAATTCGTACTGGTGAAACAGACGAGGAAGCTATTTAAGTTTCATATATCTACATATACATATGCATTTTGCATATGTAATCCCCCGAACTCTCTTATTTAATTTTTAAAATATCTAATTTTTGATACACTTATTTCTTAATTAATTTTCAAGGACTATCTATGTCAGAATCTGATTTTAAATACATTATAGACACCTTCTTTGCACTTTTTTCTATGGTGCTTATCATATTTATGGTTCCTGGTTTTGCTATGCTTGAAGCGGGACTTGTCCGAACAAAAAACGTCTCTTCTGTTTTGACGGTAAATACGATGATTTATGCGGTAGCATCTATGGCATTTTTACTTGTCGGTTACTCTCTTGCATTTGGTTCCTGGGAAAACTCCTCTATGAGTATATGGGCGGCATTTTTGTTTCAGATGGCATTTGTCGGTAAAACTATAAATATTATGAGTGGTGGGGTGAGTGAGCGTGTGAAAATTATACCACTGATGATATTTACGGTTGTTATGGGTGCTGTAATTTATCCTTTGATTGTAAATGTAAGCTGGGGTGCTAATCTTCTTGCGGGAACAGTTTTTGATATTGACATGTATGATTTGGCAGGCTCAACAGTTATTCACTCCACCGGAGGCTGGGCACTTCTGGCTGCGATTTTGATTATGGGACCAAGAAAAGACAGATACAAAGACGGCAAAATAAAAGTGATACCTGCATCAAATGTACCACTTGTTGTCCTTGGAGCACTTCTTTTATGGATAGGATGGTTCGGATTTAACGGTGGCAGTGTCGGTTCTATTTCGAGTGTCCAAAACGCTGATACGGTTGCAAAAACGATTATGAATACAAATACGGCAGGTTTGGCGGGTGCAATTATTGCAGCCGTTATTATGTATGCACGCTACAAGCTTTTAGATATTACAATGATTTTAAACGGTGCGTTGGGAGGGCTTGTTGCAATTACTGCAGGACCTGATTTGTATGACATGTACACACCGATCTTAATCGGTGCCATTGGCGGTGCACTTGTTGTCTTTGCCGTACCAATGTTTGACAAATTAAAACTTGATGATCCTGTAGGTGCACTTTCTGTTCATCTTGTCAACGGCATTTGGGGCACACTCGCTGTTGGTGTTTTTGTTGATAAAGTTTCATTGGTCGCACAACTCAAAGGGATTGTCGTTATCGGAATTTTTGCATTTGTAAGTTCTTATATTGTCATTTATATTATCAACAAAATTGTTGCATTTCGAGCAGAGGATGATATTCAGGTAGAGGGACTTGATGTCAATGAGGTTGGTGTTGAAGCGTATCCTGAATTTAAACGCGCCATTTAAAATGATGCATGCTTAATCACTCAAAATCTCTTTTTCTTTCTTTGCTCGTTCATGCGCTTATTCTGCTGAGCCTGTTTGGAGTTTACAAGTATGCAGTCTCACCTGCTGCATTTGTCGAAGAAGAAAAAAGAGTGTGTGTAAATTTGAGATGTATAAAACAACAGGTTGAAGAAACACCCAAGAAAAAAACAGAGAGAAAAAAAGTCATCTCTGAAAAAAAAGCGAAAAAAATCCCGCAACAAAAAAAAGTTACTTCTCCCAAAACCCAAAAAACACCTAAGAAGATAAAGAAAAAAATTCCTTTAAAAAAACAGATTAAAAAGAAAGAAGAAACAATAAAAGAGACAAAGAGTGAAGAAAAGACAAAAACAGAAAAAAGAACAGAACAAAAAGTAGAAAAAAAAGTAGAAAAAATCGTGAAAAACAGGACTGTTGCAGAAGAAAATCTTCACAGGCAAAACAGGACAAAAAAAACTGTTGAAAAAAAAGTGAGTGAGGAAGAGGCGTATTTGCAGGAAAATCTGACACAGATTGCCCAATTGATAAAAGAAAACCTCTACTACCCGAGAATGGCACGTAAACGAGGCATACAGGGTTCTGTTACCGTTCGCTTTATGCTGCTAAAAGATGCTACTGTTGTACAAATTACGACAATATCTTCAAGCAGTGGAATACTAACACGTGCGGCGATTAAAACAATCGCCGAGCTTTCAGGAAAGTTTCCAAAGCCAAAAACAGATATAATGTTAAGCGTCCCGATTCAATACTCTTTGCAGTAGCAGTTTTACTTAACAGGCTTAAAATACTCTTTTTCTGCACCGCAACCCGGACATTTCCAGTTGTCAGGAAGATCTTCAAAAGCTGTTCCGGGAGGAATACCACTTTTTTCATCACCGATTTGCGGATCATATATATGACCGCAAAATATACATTTGTATTTTTGTAATTTATCCATAACTGGCTCCTTTGTATTATTATATCTTATTTTCCTGCACTGAGCAGTGCCTGCTGAAGATGATATGCAATGCGTGTAATGTGTACTGATGAGCGTTGCAACCACCGAATTGCTTCTAAATGGTAGGTGCCTTCATCTATGCTAACAGTCCCGTCGGCCATTAACAGTGTTATCTCTTCTCTCTTTTGTTCTGTTTTCTTGTCAATTTCATTGTTGCTCTGCTGTGTAAAACTGGCTAGTTCCTGTAAAGATTTGTTTTCAAGAAGCTGCAGGCTTGTTTGAATAAGTTCTATAAATTGATTTTTTTCTAATACCAACAAGGGTGAAGAGTGAAGAAACAGTGCTTTGTGCTCATCTTCACGACATCGGTCAAAAAGCCGTTGCAGGTGGTCAATAACATGAATGAGATTGATAAGCCGTTGCCAGTTTGCATCCTGTGTATTTTTTAAATTAATTTTGTCTAAGAAATTCTGTGTTTCATCCAGAAGCTTGTCAAAAGCATGCAGATTGATTTTTTGTGCATGTTTTTTCTCTTCAAGTAAATAGAGCATATACCGTAATAATGTTTTGAGTTCATTTTCAAGGGATGTCTGTACAACACTCAAAGCCAAAGGGACATTTTCAAGCAATGCAGGATCAAAATCCTGTATATATTTTTGTTTTGGTTCGGGTATGATTTTTTCCATAAGGTGCGCAAAAGGTGTTGTAAAAGGTATAATTGCAATGACACCTAAAAAGTTGAAGAAAGTATGAAACAGTACCAAGACAATTTCAGCCTGTTGCATTAAAAAATCGGGCGCAAAGGATTCAAAAAACATAGTGTAGGGTGCGATTAGGAAAAGCGCGGCAATACCGGTAAATATATTATATACAACATGTGAAAAGCCTGTTCTTTTTACTTCTGTAGAACCACCTATGGTTGCTAAAGCCGCTGTAACTGTTGTACCTACATCCATGCCGACTACCAAGGCTGCTCCCTGCTCAAAACTGATGGCACCTCCGTAAATCATTGTGAGCGTCGCGGCAACACCTGCGCTTGATGACTGTGTGATAATTGTAACAAGAATTCCAAGTAAGAAGAGCTCGAACCGGCCGATAAAAGAATCTCCCGGAAAGTATTCGGGTGAAATAATGTCTTTATAGACAGACATGCCCTCTTGCATAAAACTGATACCGACAAAAATCAGACCGAATCCGGCAATGGCAAAACCGATATCTGCCGCTTTTGCTTTTGAAAAAAGTTTTAAACTGGATCCTACAAGTATAAAGGGTAAAACTATAGTACCCAGTTTGAGTTTAAATCCGAGAAGTGCTACCATCCATCCTGTAATGGTAGTGCCGATATTTGCACCAAAGATAATACCGAGTGCTTGGGGAAATGTTAACAGTCCTGCAGATACAAACCCCACAGCAGCAACTGTTGTAGCACTCGATGACTGCAAAACAGCAGTACTGATGGCTCCTGTAATAACTCCGGTGGTAGGTGTTTTTGTAAAACGAATTAAAGCATTTCTGATAGTATCGCCGGCAAGAGCATGCAAACCCTGGGTCATGATAATCATACCAAGTATGAAAATACCGATACCACCAATTGCCTGTGAAAGTGTAATCCATGAATGCATAATAATTGTATTCCCTCAAGTTTATAGGATAATGTTATTATGACATAAATTTCTAATGATTGTTTGAAAGTGAGAAAAGTTGGTGACCCCGAGGAGAATCGAACTCCTGTAACATGGATGAAAACCATGGATCCTAACCGCTAGACGACGGGGCCACTTTTTGTAGTTGTTTTTTGATTAGTTGTGCCGAAGTTTAAAGTGAAGCGTACATAAGGTACGTGAACTTTAACCTGAGGTGCAAATAACAAAAAAATGGTGTCCTGTGATGGATTCGAACCATCGGCCACATCATTAAAAGTGACGTGCTCTACCAGCTGAGCTAACAGGACTTTTGCCTCTTATTGTTAAGAGGTCGAAATTATAGACAAATACAGTTGATATGTCAAGAAAAAAGAGTCTAAATTTATAAATTTTATAAGATTGAATAGATTTATTTACAATTAAATGCTTTTTAACTACAATCGTTTCACAAAGAGGAGTTTTATGAAAAATATTATACATGTAGTCATGACTGTTTTTATTGTTTTTATGAGTGGATGTTCCCAAAAAGTTACAGTACAGGCGCTGGAACCTGCACAGATTGACAGAATATCGCAGACAAAAGTAATAGCAGTGACAGATTTCAGACATGACAGAGTAGGACTTTCGAGAAAAATAGAAGCAAAGCTTTCTAATTTTGAGATAAACAATAAAAAATATTTTACTGTTGTAAGCAGAAACGATATAAATAAAGTTATAGCAGAACAAAAACTTCAAAACAGTGGTCTTGTCAATGATGAAAATATTGTTCAGGTTGGAGAGCTCATAGGCGCTCAGGCTATAATTTCGGGAAATGTAAGCCCTATTACCAAGGAAGACAGTTATTTTTATGAGCCTCGTGTCCGTTGTGCTAACAGAAAATGTACAGAACTCGAAACATACAGGGTGCGCTGTATGAAACGACTGATAGGTCTTTCTGCCGAAGTAAGAATAGTGGATGTTGCAAAAGGCGATATTATTTATGCTGATACTTTAAGCCGGTCTGCTTCGTTTAAACACTGTGCTGATGATTCACGGGCAATTCCATCAAAAATGATGGTGGCGCAAAGGCTTGCAGATAATATAGCAGATACGTTTATTTATAAGCTTACCCCGCATTACAGAAAATTTCATGTAAAACTGCTTGAGGATCCTGATTTGGATTATACAGACGAACAGGAAAAACTCTTAAAAGTCTCTTTAAAATATATAGAGCAGGGACGCTACGACAAAGCAGAACGTTTTTTAAAAGAGTTGATTGATGCGACAAATATGAAAAGCTATGTGGCATTTTATGACTTGGGTGTGATAAAAGAGGCGCAGGGAAAATACAAAGAGGCAAAAGAGTATTATGAATATGCCGATAATTTGATGGTTGAACCGGTAGAAGAGATTAATGAAGCAGTTATTCGAATAAATTCACTCATATCAAAAAGAAAAAAAACACTTGAGCAGTTAAACAGATGAATATAATTGGCATAATTTTTTTAATAACAGGATTATTGTTAAGTGGTTGTACTGCAAAACCAAGAGTTGTTGCAGCGAAAAAGGAACTCCCCTCATGGTATCTGCAACCACCACAGTCTAACAGCTCTACGCTTTATGCATTGGGTGAAGGTGAGAATCAGCAAGATGCCATTACGAATGCTTTGAGCCTTGTAGCCTCGACATTACATGTAGCTGTTTCCTCAAACTTTCGTGCAAAAACAGTTGTAAAAGAGGGAAGTGTCAACAGCTCCGAGGCTACATATATAAATGAAACACAAAGCAGTGTTGCAAAAATAAAAATCAGCGAATATGAAATACTACATGTAAAGAAACTCGGATTTAAGAGATATGCGGCTCTTATAAAGGTCAATAAACAAAAGTTGTTTCAAGGTCTGAAAAACGAATTAGACCAAAAACTGGAAATATACAAGAGTGAAGTGAAAAATTTACAAAAACTTGATGCACTCAAACAGCTGGCATATTATAAAAATATGAAAAAATCATTTATATATGTGCAAAATGCCCTGATAGTTATGAAAGTGCTGCACAAAGAGTTTGATGATACAAAATATCTTGCATGGATGAGTGAAGTGAATGAACGATATGACTATCTTTTGGGACATATTAGCTTTTGGATACATTCTAATGTAACAAGTTTAATACAACCGGTTAAAAGTGCATTGACGCAAAAAAAGTTTATTATAAAAAATATAAAGTCCAAAATGCACTACACTGTTTTTATACGGGCAAAACTTCAAAAAGCAAATGCTTACGGTTTTACACTTGCCCGCAGTGAAATATCTTTCGTGACAAAAAACTATAGAGGGGAAGTGTTAGGGGCTAATGTTATACATGTAACCGGACAATCCTCTCAAGGCTATGCTATAGCGAAACAAAACCTTGTCAAAAAACTCAATAATTTGATACGAAAAGAGGGGATTGCAAAAGTGCTAAATATTGGTATTTAGTAATCGTTTACTTCTTGAGAATATACTTACAATAATAATAATAAAAAGATATATGAAGTGCCTGACAAGAATAAATGACATATTTAACAACATATAAAGGATTTAGTTTCAAGGCGAACTTTTGTTGGCGATGCTAGCATCGTTAACAGAAGTTCAACGCAGAAAATGAGTCCTTTGTATGTTGCCCTCCGGGTGAAGCGAGAAAACACAATCTAACTTCGTTAAAAACCCTTGAAGCTACTAGTAGCTCCTGCGGATTTTCGCCTTGTATCTTGCATTTTCTCTCTTCATTAAATTATGTCATTTATTCTTGTCAGGCACTTAACAATTGAGGTATAAAAATGATTAATAAAATACAGAATGTAAAAAATGAAGTTGCAAAAGTAGTTGTTGGACAGGAAAAAATGATAGATTCTCTGCTTATTGCACTTTTGTGTGAAGGGCATATTCTTATAGAGGGTGTTCCCGGACTTGCAAAAACCACTACAGTAAACGCACTTTCAAAAGCTTTGGGACTTGACTTTAAACGTGCCCAGTTCACACCGGATTTACTCCCATCAGACATCTTGGGTGCAGAAATATATGACCCACAAAACAATCAGTTTAAGATTAAAAAAGGTCCGATATTTACAAACCTTTTACTTGCAG
>JALSKR010000079.1 GCA_026988735.1 Sulfurimonas sp. | reverse complement strand
ATAAGGCATGCTCTCCTGCATTACTTTTTTGTTTAAAAATATTTTTATTTTTCCGTTTTCGTAAGATGTAAGACCATACAATCTTCCAGGAACTTTATCTGTAATAATAATTGGAAATCTATAGCGAAAGCCAAAATTATCTTGCATGTGTTGTAAAACATCTTGTTCTTTTTCTTTTATCTGGTTGATATATGTTTGAGGAAGAGGATTGTGTTTAAATTGATAGCTTTTGTAATAGTTAAAAGCTAAAACAGCCAGAAAAACAAATATGACAGCTAAAAAAATATATTCGAGTTTTTTATTAAAGATGTTGCAGTCCTGTTTGGTGGAGCTGTGCGGAATCGAACCGCAGTCCGAAACCTGGCTACTCCCAACGTCTACATGCTTAGAAAGGTTGTTTCATCTCGTCTTGCTTCACACAACCTGCAAAGCTACGCAAGACCAGCCTCAAGGATTCGTCTTGAGCTGAGGCAGACTCAAGATATATCTAAATGAAAGGTTATACTTCGAGTCCTGCTTATTTAGAATCCACAGGTGAAGCAGCCCGCCTCTTACGAGGGGTTAAAACTTAAGCTACTGCTAAAGCTGGGCGATAATTTGTATTGTTTGCGTTTAAGCAATTGTGAGCCGTGTAACGGAAATGCTCAGTCCGACATGCAGTTGGAAGCCACCAGATCCCGTCGAAACCAGGTCAGCCCCATATTTACTACTTATTTTAAAAGTAATTCTTTATTATATCAAATTTTTTTGTTAATTTGTAAATAGTAGAGTGAATTTATTTTATCCAGGTTACTATGGTGTTTGAAAGTTTAGTGATAGAAGTGCTTAAAAGAGAGCTGAAGTATTTGTAACGAAGGAGAAGAAAATTGAGTTTTTTGCCATACTTGATGAGTGTAAGAAGAATTTTTTCATAGTAAACAACTATATCTCCTGCCGGCAGAGGCTGGATGTTTTGAAATATGTTTGTTTTGAAAATGAAAAGAGTTATGATAATACTTAAAAGTAAAGGATAAAGAAAAGGCAAGGGAGAGAGTTTGTGTATCACTTCCAAAGAAGGTTCCAAGACAAACGGCAATGCAAGGATACTTATAAGAAGCAGTATCCATGGCCACAACAGAGAAAAAGTTGCTTTTACTCCAAAAGGAGTTGAAAGCGGTCGGACCAAATAGAGCAATCTTATCATAAGCAGTGTCGTACCGAGAGTCCCAACAAAAAGAAGCCCCCCAAGCAGTGTACTCCATGGTGTTGGAAAATAGTTTATATAATCTTTTACCAAATATTTGGCTACCATGCCACTGCTGTAGGGAAAAGCGGCCAATGCAAGAGCAGGGATGTAGAGTCCAAACCAGAGAGTATACCTTTGCAGTCTGTTTGTACTCCCAAGCATGCCGACACCTAAAAAAAGAGCTCCTTTACTCAAACCATGGTGCAGAGCGAAAAAAGTAATACCGGCTGCTATACTCTCCCAGTATTGGGGCAGATAGAATCCAAAACCGATCAGCATTGTCATAATGCCCATTTGACTGATACTCGAATATGCCAACAAAGTTTTTGGATTACGCTGACTCAGCCCTGTGATGATTCCGTAAAATTGGGCTGTAAGTCCTAAAAGTATGAAGCTAAGGGCCCAGTTTATGCAAAGTTTTTCTCCCAAAGGAAGAAAACGCAACCATCCCAAAAGTCCGGCATTTATCATCGCGCCGGAGAGAACTGCACTTGCTGGAGTAGGTGCTATAGGATGTGCAAGCGGTAACCATACATGTAAACCGATAAGACCTGCTTTGATACCAAAAGAGACAAGGAGTAAAAACAGTATTAAATTTTTGTTCGGAGCATGTAGCAATCCTGTTCGCAGTGCTTCAAATGAAGTGGTATCAGATATCTGTGTCAGTAATAAAAAAGCAACAAAAAGAATGACCTCCCCAATAACAACCAAAACGATATATACCAAACCCGCATGAAAGGCTTCTTTGTTTTTATTGAAGACAACAAGACCATAAGAAGCAAAACTCATGAGCGTAAAAAAAAGATAGAAACTGAAAATATCCTGAGATAGTATAAGCCCGAAGTTTCCGGCCATTGCCAGCAGAAAAAACATATAAAAAGAGACTTGCTTTTTTGCTTTTAAAAAATAGGCTTTTGTGTAGATACCGGCGACAGACCACAGAAGTGCACTGCCGAGCAGAAAAAGTGATCCTGTCGTGTCAAGTCCAATCTCAACACCCATTAGAAGCCACGGGAACTCCCACTGAAATGTATCCGGTGAGACAAAAAAAGAAGCAAAAAGTGCAGGAATTCCTGCCCATGGCACCAAAGACAAAACCAGAGTGCGGATTGTTTTTACAGCAAGCAGAGCTACCAGCATTAAAGGAAAAAGTACGCCAAACAAGAGTAGGCTCGCTGTGTATATTTCAAACATGTTAAAAAAACTCCCGCTGTGTAATAAGATGTACCCATGCCAAAGGACTCCACAGTGAAGCGGCAAAAAGACCAAAACAGAGAGAAAAAAACGCTGTAATGAGAGGTGGCCATAAGAGACTGAGTTTTGTTTCTGCATTTGGGAAATTATGTTCATCGGGCCAGGACTCCGGAGGTGCCAGAAACCATGCCCGGTAGAGTATAGGCAAAAAGTATCCCGCATTTAAAAGACTGCTTCCTGCAAGCACTAACACTACCCATTCCTGCCCACACTCCAAGGCACCGAGCCCAAGATACCATTTCGTAATAAATCCTGCAATGGGAGGAATGCCAATCATACCGAGTGCCCCGACAGTGAAAGAGACCATGGTCCAGGGCATACGCTTTGCAATACCGTTCATTTGGCTTACATGATGTATACCAAGTGTTTCTGCAAAATTTCCTGCTCCAAAAAAGAGTGTGATTTTCATGACACCCTGATGGACTAAATGAATAATCCCTCCTGTAGTGGCTACCGGGCCTACAAGGGCAATGCCAAGAATTATATAAGAGACCTGGCTTATTGTAGAAAAAGCCAGTCTTCGTTTGAGGTTATCTTGAAAAAG
>JALSKR010000078.1 GCA_026988735.1 Sulfurimonas sp. | reverse complement strand
AGCGATGCTTTAGCTTCGCCTTTTAGGCTTTAAAAACTAAAGCCTAGGTTACAGAAAAAAATTTAGTTTTTCTAAGTTATGCTTTAGCATTAAAAACCTAGGTTCCGAGAAACTGTCCAATTTTTGAAGCGAAAGTATAGCAAATTTTACGACAAAACCGAACTTTAAACCTCTTGTAAAAGAGGAAGAGTTTCCAAAAGTTCTTCACAGTATGTCCACTGATCAAGAGTTTCTCTCCAATGAGGATTAATGGCATCTACTCCAAAGTATGCACCAAGCACCATGCCTATGGCAATTGCTCTTGAAGCATTGTCTCCGCCAACCATTGCATTGGCTGCCAGTGCTTTATTGAGCCCGTCCTGCTCATCAGCATATTTGAGTATAAAATAGACAGAACCCGGTAGAGTTCCCTGTGTCGGTGAGGCTTTACCGACTTTTATTGGTTCGCTTCTTCCCACATCCCAGAGTTTTGCCATAGAGGTCAGTGCCAAATCATCACAAAACTGCTCTTTTGAAAGTTCACTGTTTGCATCTGTTGCCTCTTTGTGTTTTGCTATAGCCTGAGCAACCTTGTTTTGTATAAAACCTCCCATTTGTACGGCTACAGTTTCAACAGCATCATGTGGAGTTGCACCGTTTATGACACGATGAGTAACTCTGGCAAAAAACTCGCCACCCTCAAGCGCTTCAGGATGACGATGCGTAAACATTGTCTGGCGTGCAACTTCTGCAAGCGTCTCTTCATCATCATAATAAGCATGTGCTGCGACATGACGGATGGCTGTAGCATTTGAGCCACCACCCAAGCGCTCAACAGGAACACCTTGCTTTACCTGAGAGTATGTCTCTTTTGTCATAGTACATATCCAAGAACCCCACCCGTTTTCAAGACGGTTCATCCAGTGTGGCAGTAATGCAGCCACATCAAATTTTCTCGGTGGATTTGCTGTAGCGGCCAAATGTTCTAAAATTACTATATTGTAATCACCATAATCTGTTGTACCGCCTGCTTTTTTGCCAGGATGATAGTTTCTCTCACCCCAACCGATTCCATGTGTCTGTCCGCCCATCATTTCACCCGGACTCATAAATTTTTCTATAGGCTTGTTTCCGTACGCTTTATAAATTTTTTGCGCATCATACTCATAATGAGACCCCAGACACAATGCATCACCGACAAGCGCACCAAAAAATGCACCTTTTATTGAAGATTTTTTATTTTTTACCATATTTTTTCCTTGTAAACTATTATATCAAGGTGGCTTTTATTCAAAGAAGTTAAAATATATGTTCAAAAATATTTCAAAAGTTTTTAAGTAAGGAATAAAACAAATGCAAAAAATACTCAATAATCTTGTAAAAACAGTAGCATCAAGCAATACATGTAATGAAGAAATGCTAAAAGACTACATAGTAAAACATGCAACTTCTACAGGAACAATCTATAAAAAAGAGTACCCTGTCGCACTGGTAAATGAAAAAAGGAAAAAAGAGATTGGCAAACAAGATGTGAGAAATGTTGATATAGTTGCTTTAAACAGTGATGCTCAAAATCTTGATTATGTAGCTAAAAGAGAACAAGATTTTTGGAAACGCTTGGTAAGTGTTGATCATATTGAAGCAATGATTTCACTGCAAAGTGTGTCTGAAAATGAGTGTACAGATGCGTTTATAAAACAATCTCTTGCAAAGAGTCAAAAAAGACAATGGAGTGTTGAGACACAACTGCGTGATGCAATGCGTGCTAATAAAGAAAACAGAGAACTTGGGGCAAAACCTTTTATTGTCCTTTTGTGTACTGATGCCGTTACATGTAAACAAACAGATCACATACAGCTTCTTTTAAAGCACTATTTTCATGACAATGTTCTTACATTTTTATCCCAAAACAAAAAAATAAAATACTATATTGCCTACAATGAACAAATGAGTGATATTGGCATGCGCTACTTTTATAAATTTCAAAACTGAGAAAACAATGCTAAGTTGTCAACAATATGATTATATAGAAATAACCTGTATGTATCGTTATCCAATCAAACTTACAATGAACTCCGGCCGTGTTGTGCAGGCAAAAGCACTCGACACAGCACGCAATGAAAATTGCCAGGAATGTATAAAAGTACTTATGGATGGAAATGAAAAATTAATTGTACTTGATGATATTGCCAGACTTGAAGTTACCATCAGCAATCCCCACTTTCAAAGTGTTTCCTTAAATTAAAATTAACAAATTTGACTTTTTTTATTTTTTTTGCTAGAATATATCAAAGTTGAGTCTCCTGATATAAAGAGACTTAACTCGAGGAGACTAATATGAACTATTATAAAACAATACCAGAAAAAGAAAAAATTATATGTATGCTATGCCAACACTACTGTCAGATGAAAGAGGGACAAGTCGGTGTATGTGGAGTCAATAAAAATGAAAATGGAGAACTTAAAACACTTGTATATGGGCATCCGAGTGCCTTAAATGTTGATCCGGTAGAGAAAAAACCGTTGTATCATCTATTGCCCGGAACTACCGCTCTCTCCTTTGGAACGGTCGGATGTAATTTCAAATGCCCGTTTTGCCAAAACTGGCAAATTTCACAGGAACATACAGTTGATGAGAGTGTCTATATTTCACCTGAAAAAATGGTTGATTTGGCCATAGAAAATGGAGCTTCTTCTATTGCTTATACCTATAATGAACCGACTATTTTTTATCCGTATGCCAAAGATATCGGAGTAATCGCAAGACAAAAAGGACTTAAAAATATTTTTGTCACAAACGGATTTGAAACGTCTGAGGTTGTCAAAGATATGGCTTCCTGGCTTGATGCTGCAAATGTAGATCTCAAAAGCTGGGATGATGCTTATTATAAAAAAGTTTTAAAAGGCGGGCTTGAAGCTGTCAAAGAGACACTCAGAGGCATGGTCAAAGAAGGCATTTGGGTTGAAGTTACAACTTTACTTATAGAGGGTGAAAATGACTCTAATGAAGATCTTGAAGCAATGGCTTCATTTATAGCCAATGAACTTGG
>JALSKR010000077.1 GCA_026988735.1 Sulfurimonas sp. | reverse complement strand
TATGGAAACAGAGTGCTTTTTCAAGATATAAACTTAAAACTTGACCGTCATAAACGATACGGTCTTATCGGTGCAAATGGTGCCGGTAAAACAACATTTTTAAAAATTCTCTCAGGACAAATCAATGAGTATGAGGGTGAAGTTATCATCCCCAAACAAAACAAAGTCGGCGTTTTAGGACAAAACCAATATGCCTATGAAGACTTTACTATCATGGACGCAGTTTTGTACGGAAACAAGCGTTTGTATGATGCCATCAAAGAAAAAGAAGAGATATACATGTCCGGTGATTTTGAAGATGATGCTGTTAATAATCGTCTTGCAGAACTTGAGACTATCTGTGTTGAAGAAGACCCTACTTACGAATACGATGTAAACATCGCAAAAATCTTAGAAAATGTCGGTATTCCTGCAGAAAAACATAATGATCTTATGAGTACCCTCGATTCTGCTGATAAATTCAAGGTTCTTTTAGCACAGGTACTTTATCCTAAACCTGATGTTCTCTTTCTCGATGAGCCGACCAACAACCTTGACATTGAAACAATCAGCTGGCTTGAGCATGAGCTTCAGCGTCATGAAGGTACTATGGTCGTTATCTCCCATGATAGACACTTTTTAAATGCTGTTGTGACAAATATACTTGATGTTGATTATCAAAAAATCCGTGAATTTACCGGGAACTATGATGACTGGTATATTGCAGCAAATGTTATGGCAAAACAGATGGAACTTGACAATGCCAAAAAACAAAAAGAAAAAGAGCAGTTAGAAGCCTTTGTTCGTCGTTTCTCTGCAAATGCATCAAAAGCAAAACAGGCAACCTCAAGACAAAAACAGCTTGAAAAACTCAATATTGAGGAGATTAAACCCTCTTCACGCCGTGACCCGTCTATTGTCTTCAAGCCAAAAAGAGTTATGGGTGATGAGGCTTTACATGTGGAACATATTTGTCACTCTTATGGCGATAATGAAGTTTTAAAAGATGTGACTTTTAAAGTAAATCCTGGTGAAAAAATCGCTATTATCGGTGGCAACGGTGTAGGAAAAACGACACTTATTAAAATCATTATGGAAGAGTTAAAGCCGAGCTGTGGCGGAACTGTAACCTGGGGTGCTACGATTGAGTCTTCTTATTTTCCACAAGATACAGCCGACATCATTAAAGGTGACGGAACACTCTATGACTGGCTGCGTGCATTTGATCCAAAACGTGACATAGCAGAAATCAGAAACTGTCTAGGACGTATGCTTTTTAACGGTGAGCAGCAAGAGAAAAATGTTGAAGCCATCTCAGGTGGAGAAAAACACCGTATGATGCTGAGTAAAATGATGCTTGAGGGCGGAAACTTTTTGGTGCTTGATGAACCGACCAATCACCTCGACCTAGAAGCAATTGTGGCACTTGGTGAAGCACTGCATGAATTTAAGGGCAATGTTATCTGTGTATCACATGACCGTGAACTGCTTGATGCTTTTGCTACGCGTATTATTGAATTGCATCCTGACCATACTTATACAGACTTTCAAGGAAGCTATGAAGAGTTTGCTACTGCCAAAGAAGCTGGAACACTCTAGTTATGCAGGAGTATGAAAATTATTTGGGCTTAGGCATTGCAGGTAATTTTGCCCTGCATCTGGCACAGGCCGGAGAGCTTGAAGATTTTAAAAGTATAATCACAGAAGATGAAGCGGCTCCAAAGGGCATTTTTCCCTTTTATCTTCCCTGTAAAAAAACAACAGATACAGCCCGTCCAAAAGAGATGCTCTCTACCTACCCTCTCTCTTGTGAAAAAATCAAACTTCCAAAAGAAGATGTTAATGTCCAAGCAGAACCGGAAGTTGCGCTGCTTTGTGAAATAAGTTATGACGCAGAAAAAGTCACGACAATTATCCCAAAATATTTTGCCGCATATAATGACTGTTCTATCCGTGTAAGCGGGGCACAAAAGATAAGCGATAAAAAGAACTGGGGAGAGAATTCAAAAGGCATTGCTGCTAAACTTATCAATATTGATAGCTTTTCACACGACGGAGTGATGGATGAGTACAGCATCTGCAGTTTTCTTCGCCGTAACGGTAAACTTCATGCCTATGGTGAAAATGTGGCACTCACTGGTTACAGCTACTTTTATGAACAGTTAACGCAATGGATAACAAATCAGATAAACACGCAAAAAGATTTTGGACCACTTGAGGATATAAAATCCTATATGCTTACATGTAAAGAGCCTCAAAATCTCATTATAAGCATAGGTGCCACACGATATACACCTTACGGTGAAAAGACTTTTTTACAAGCAGGTGATGAAGTTTTTATTGTTGTTTATAATCATAAACGCTACTCTTTGGATGATGTCATAAGCACTTTAGAGAAAAATGAGTACAAAAAAAATGAGATGAGCATTTTGGCTCAAAAAGTATATGCATGAGCAGAGGAAAAAAACTAGACCTTTTCATAGGTGCAGATATAGAAGATGGCTGGGCAGAAGTGCAAAGCCCGAGTAAAACAAAGGTTTCAAACGAAATTCAAGAACCAAAAAAACACTTCCTTGTATTTCAAAAAGAAAAACGCAGAGGAAAAACCGTCACGCTTGTAGGCGAGTTTCACAGACCAAAAGAAGAGCTGAGCGTACTGCTTAAGTTACTGAAGAAAAAGCTTGGCTGTGGTGGCAGTCTCAAAGACAACTGGATGGAGTTTCAAGGTGAATTAAAAGAAAAAATTCGTCCTCTGTTGGTAGAAGAAGGCTTTCGTTTCAAACAGGGTCATTAGGCAATCTTTGCCTTTGAGGCATTGGATGTGATGACATATCTGTCTCGTCCGCTCTCTTTTGCTTCATATAACATTTCATCAGCGCGAGTAATTAAAACGTCCTCTTCAAGCGCATCATCGGCGATGCAGCAAACAACACCAATGGATATAGTAAGAAATTGATTTACTTTTGATGCTTCATGTTTGATTTCTCTGGCTCGAACAGCATCACATATCTCTCTGGCAAGATTTGCACTGTTTGTCTCATCTGTATCACTCAG
>JALSKR010000076.1 GCA_026988735.1 Sulfurimonas sp. | reverse complement strand
TATGAATTGCTTTGACATAATCTGCTTCTGTCATAGGAGACTCAACATTTACTTTTACAGGTACAACCGCACCATTTTCTGCAATCTCAGGTACTGTAAGTTTGATTTTGTCACTGTCTGCTACAGCCTTACCACCTGTAATTGCTGCAACGGCTGCATCATAACTTAATACATTGCCACCTGTAGGTGCATCTTTTGCTACCAATAATGATGGTGACACGGTTGCTGCTACAGCTGATGCTGCACAGATACTCTTTAAAAAATTTCTTCTTTTCATATTTTAATTCCTTTTTATTTTTTCTTTTTTTCAGATACAACATAGGCTGTATAATCACAAATCTCTTCAGGGGTAAAAAGTCCTGTTGTAAGATTAACCGTCATATGAGTATTGGGATTGTCAATTCTTGGATCTGCAATTTTTTGATAGACAAATTGTGCATCTCTTGCTTTAGTATCAACAAACATCGCCTTATATCCTGTTAAATCTGGACCGATATTACCAGCGCCTCTTGCACCTTCTATATTGTGGCAGGCTACACAGTTACCAAACTGTTTCGCTTTCTTCTTCACCTTGCCATCTTTACCTTTTTTCTCTATAAATTTGACAAGACCTTCAGGTGCTGGTTTTTTGGCTTTTTTACCATTGAGATTATGGAACATATATTCCCCTCTTGCAATGGCTTTAGCATCAGTTAAATCACAGCTTTTTGGCATAGTATACTTTTTTGCCGCTGGAAATAAATCTTTCTCAATCATTTTCGTTGCATCTGGCATATCATATGCTTTTGTTAAGTCTGCTGCCATGACTGACGCAGATGCAGATAAAAACAATGTTGCGTAGGCAAGATATTTAATTTTTGTATGCATTCATACTCCCTTTATATTTTAGTTTCAGGAAGTATCATAACAAGGAAGTGTAAAAAAAGTGTAAAAAATAAATAATTGAGTATTATTATTTATTATTTGTATTGAATGTGTATTGAAAAGTAGTGCCCACACCCAATGTAGAAGTGATATCAAGAAGAATCTCTTCTTCATCAATAATCTGTTTCACAATATTTAACCCTATCCCAAAGCCACCCTTGGCATCATTTTCCCTATAGTAACGCGAAAATATTTTTTCCACATTTTCTATACCCACACCATAGTCTTTTACTGCAAAAACAATAGCTTCATGCTCTTTGAAAAGTTTTATCTCTATACGGCTTGCATGGTCACTATATTTGATGGCATTAGAAAGCGTATTGTCCATAATACGTTGCAATTTTGTTTTTGAAAAAACATAATAACACTCAGAAGCAATATCAGTAATCAATTGAATCTCTTTTAGATTGGCTATTTCCTGAAAGTAGTCTACTCTGTTTTGTAAAAAATCTCCCATATCAATCTCTTGACGTTTATGTGTCACGCGTCCTTGCTTAATGAGATAGTCCATATCATTGTATATCGTTGCCAATGTTTTAGAGGCGGACTTCATGCGCTGTAGGTATTTGTTATCTCCATACTTGTTCGCAAACAAATCTGCATTCAAGTTAATGATACTCAGTGGCGTGTTAATCTCATGCATGGAGTCTTTGATAAAATTATCCAACTGTGTATTGAGCGCTTCAAAAGGTTTTGAAAAGTTTCGCAACAACAAAAAAGAGAACAAAAACAACGCAAAAATAATCGCTGCCATCACTGTGGCGGCAAGGTAGTAAATGGTATTGGCAGTATGTTGTGTAGAGACCAACAGATAACTTGCACCAAAATAGTAGTTAGGGGGTAAAGGATAGACATAGTAGTAACGTGACCCTTTTTTATGAAAGCCCTCGGTAAAAGAGTTTGGATGAAAATCAAGTGTACTAAAGACCTCTTGGTAGTTTCCTGTATATAATGCTGCTTTATACTCTTTATAGCGAGGAAAATGAAATACCTTTTCCTTATTGTCATACCTTTGCATCAGGTGTATAATGTTTTTAGCTTCTTGCTCCAAAGAGAGTTTGACCTTCGCATCATCGATTTGAAGCAACAAGAGTACATAGACTATCAAAGGCACAATAAGCAGTATCGCCAATATACCCGTGTATCGCAAGGCATACTTTCGTGCAAACTCTTCGGTATTAAAAATCAATACTGTATCCTACCCCACGCACATTTTTGATGAAATCTTTTTCTAGTTTTTTACGTAGGTTTCCTACCTGCACACGTATATTGGCAGAGTCCACCCACTCTCCCCATACCTCTTCCCAAAACATTTCACACCCCACCACAGAACCACGCCGCTTAATGAGAAGTTCAAGAATCTTTGTCTCTGTTTTACCAAGCTTAATACTTTCACCCTTGTAAAGAAGCTTCATTTTTTTGACATCATACCTATAGTCAAAAGGCAATTCAACTAAATCTTCAGAAGAAGCAAAACATTGTGACTTTATTACCTGTTCTACCCGTAACTTTAGTTCTGCCAAATCAAAGGGTTTACGTATGTAGTCACAGGCACCACACTCATAGCCACGGCTTAAGTCCTCTATGTCTGTCAAAGAGGTGATGAAAATAGTAGGTGTCTTGTTCTCCTCCTTACGTAACGCTTCAAGCAATTGGAAACCATTTTTCTCCCCCGGTACTTTCACATCTAAAAGATACAAATCATATACTTTTTCATACATCGCATCAAAGGCATCATCTGAGTTATGGTAACAGTCCACTTCATACCCACTGTCTTCCAAAAACTCTCTCATACTCAGGGCTAAAACAATTTCGTCTTCCAAAATCAGTATTTTCATTCTATTGCTCCAATTTTTTGTTCTTCATGTTTGTTGTGAATGATGATATCAATCAATTCATCTTTTGTATAGGTTCGCAAAATCGCTTTTGCTTTGATTTCCAGTTTCACCTTGTCTTCACTTCTCAGATTTGGCAGTACAGCGATTAAATCTTTATCTTGGGCATTTCTAAAACTTCCATTTGGATTTTGCCATGCTTCCACCACTTTTTCTACATCTTCATCGGAGAATTGTGTAAAAAATGAAAAAGCATTTTTCTCTTCTTTATACTTAGATAAAATTTCTTTCGGA
>JALSKR010000075.1 GCA_026988735.1 Sulfurimonas sp. | reverse complement strand
AAGGGACATTTAAAAGAGTTGCTCACTCAGGCAAAAGAAGAAATCAAACAGATACAGGTCGAAGATATAGATTTGGAAAATATGGTTTTGATTGATGTCAGAGAATCTGATGAGTTTGCGAGCGGTGTGATACCTGCAAAAACTGTTTTTACCATTCCAAGAGGAAAGTTGGAGTTTGCCGTTGATGACAAGCTTGTTGATTTAAGTGATCATCAAATAGTTTGCTATTGTCTTAAGGGTGCAAGAGGTTTACTTGGTGCAAAAACACTCAAAGATTTGGGTTTTAGCAATCTTGTCAATCTTGAAGGCGGTATTGAAAGTTGGGTAAAATCAGGCAAAGCAATTAAAAATTATCTTGGGTATTTTAAAGCTGTTTAAAAACTATGATAATTTTTTTATAAAAACAACTTTGAGGTAATCACCCTCTTGAAATTTTTTTGCCACGCGAAAATCTTTTGGCAGGGAGTAGCGCTCTAGCACTTTGTATTTTATTTTTAGATCTTTGAAAGCTTTGTCTATAAATCTGCCAAAAGTCATCATGCTGAAATTGGCAGCATTGGTCGAAGCCACGATAATGCCGCCTTTGTTGGTTATTTGTATGACCTCTTTGAGCAGTTTTACATAGTCTTTGTTGGCGCTGAAAGTATGCTTTTTTGAGCGTGCAAAACTCGGTGGATCAACGACAACCATATCAAAAAGCAGTTTTTTTCTTACTGCATATTTAAAATACAAAAAGACATCTTCAACGATGATATTTTGCTTTTGCAGGTCAATATTATTGATGCGAAACTGCTCTTGTGTTTTTGGCAGACTTCGTTTTGCCAGGTCAACACTTGTCGTGCTTTTTGCACCGCCAAGTGCTGCAAATACCGAAAATGCTCCTGTGTAAGAAAAAGTATTTAAAACTGTTTTTCCTTTTGCATATTTGTCACGAATGGCTTTTCTGACCTCTCTTTGGTCCAAAAAGACTCCCACCATTGCACCATCATCAAGATAGATGGCAAAAGTTGCCCCGTTTTCCTTTACATGTAAGGGCTGTGGTGCTTCTTGCCCACACACAAAGTCACTTTTGTCATCGAGATACATGCCTTTGGAATTAAAGCGTTTTTTTTGATAGATTCCTTTAAAGTCGATACTCTGTTTAAAAGCTTCGAGTATGTTTTCTTTGAATGTATAAATACCGATGCTGTACCATGTAAAAAGATAATATCCCTCAAAATAATCAATACTCAAACCACCGATTCCATCGCCTTCACCGTTAAAAACCCGAAATGCAGTTGTTTGTGTATCATCAAAAAACTCTTTTCTGTAAGCAAAAGCCTCTTTGATTGTTCTTATGAAAAATTCTCTGTCTATCTTTTCATCTTCTTTTCGTGAAAGAATCCAGCCATGCCCTTTGTTTTGTAATCCGTAGTAGCCTTTTGCAATGAATCTCTTTTTTTTGTCATACAGATGAAGCAGACTGCCTTCTTCTTGCAGTTTACTCCAATCTTCGAAATACTCTTTCATAAGCAAAGGGTAACCGTTTTGTATCTGCTGTACAAATTCAGGTTTGAGTGTCAGGTCTATTTGATTGTGCATTTTTTTCTCTCGAGTTTGTCATAAAGACCAAGCATATTAGTGTAGTCTTTATGCAGAGTTGTTTGTATTAAAAAGTCTGTATTATCAAGAATACCCAAAGATTTTACTACTTTTTCTTTGGAAAATACATTATATAAAGCTTCTTTATACTCTTCATAATCAAGCTCCATATCCTGCATTCGAGCAAGTTCTACTACGAGATGACCGAGTTTGTTTGTGCCATACTCCAACAACTCCAGTGCCTCATCATACTTACCAAGGCGTAATAAAATCTGCGCTTTAAACTCAGCCATCGTGAAATTTTCTTCAAAAATTACACCGATGTATTTTTCCATATTAAGAGAGTCTTCCAAAGATTCAACCTGAAGCATAATTTTCTGCGGGTCATATTCTGCAAAATTGAGAACCATGTCACGGATAAGTTTGCCGTTATTTTTGTTGTTATATATCAAATCATCTATCGGATAGACCTCTGAAACAGAAGGCACGATGATTTGACAGGAGTAAAAGTCAAGATAATCATACTCTCTGATGTAAAATTCTTTGTTCATTTTTTGAAGAATATTTGTAAGAAAATTGTATTCATCTTGTGTTGAGTCTCCTTTGTAAGCAAAAGGAGAGTATTCAAAACTTTTTTTGGCACTTAAAAAAGGAAATCCGAGTTTGCCGTTTGAGTCTATAAAGTGTGATTCAAGGTTAAAACTGTCGCTAACAAGGCTCATGTCAAAGGTAGGTACTTCAAAACTGTCAAGGTTGTCAAGTGAGCGCCCCTGCATAAGCTCTGTCATAGTCCGTTCAAGTGAGACTTCAAGTATGGGATGTGCTCCAAAAGAGACAAAAAGTGTTGCATTTTTTGGATCTATCAGTGAGATGGCAGTAACAGGAAACGCTCCACCCAAAGAAGCATCTAAAACTTCCACTTTGTAGCCGAGTTTTTGCAGTGACTCTATATCTTCATACACTTTTGGAAAGCTTTGTACAACTTCATCAAGAAATTTTGGCAGGGCATAGCCGTTTTTAATGATTGCTATTTTTGCAAAGCGTTCAAAAATTTCACTCAATGATTGTACCTTTGCCTCTAAAGGTGTATTTCCCGTTGCCAGACCATTGCTCACATAAAGATTGCTTAAAATATTGAGTGGGATTGAAATTTTTTCCTGTGTTGATTGTTTGATGAAAGGAAGAGCAACGATTTTATCTGTATGGTCACTGTTAAAGTCCACTAAATCTTCAGCTGAAAGATTTCCGTCTGGATTGTAAACTGCTGTAAGCTCATCACTCAGGAAGTTCTCATCAAAATCAAAAACAACTTCATCAGGATAGTATTTTCTGCTTGGCAAATGAAAATCTATAAAAAAATTGTTTGTCTGCAGGCGTTCAATATACTCACCCAAAGCACTCGCCACAGAAGCATCACTTACTACACCTTTGCCGTTTGAGTAAATATGTCTGGGTGCTTCTTTTGAGCTGAGATTTACCGAGAAACAGT
>JALSKR010000074.1 GCA_026988735.1 Sulfurimonas sp. | reverse complement strand
CTTTTTGTAGCACTTGTTGCCAAAGTTGCCAAAGCTGACGGGCATGTAGATGCGCTTGAAGCACAACTTGTGGGCATTATGTTTGACGACATTGCAAAAGTATTTCCCGAACCTGCAAAAACAAAAGATATTTTAAAACAAATTTTCAATGAAGAGAAAGATCGCCGTGACAATACTGAACAAATTGCGCACGCTCTTGCAGAAGCACTCAGACGCAACAAAGCCCAACAAGAGCAGTTTATGGGATTTCTCATTCAACTCGCGTTTGCAGACGGTGAAGTGAGTCAAAGTGAAGAAGAGGTACTTGCTACCATTGCCGAAGCTTTTGCATTTGATCCGCAAAAGTACCATGCTATTTTTGACCAGTTTGAAGCAATGATGAAAAATGTTCATCCGCAGGCAACACTTGAAGATGCTTATAAAGTTTTAGGTGTCAGCAAAAATGATGATATGAATACCATCAAAAAAGCATACAGAAAACTTGTACGCCAATACCATCCTGACATTATCAAATCTCAGGGCAAAAGTGAAGAGTATATCAAAGAGGCAACTGCAAAAACACAGGAGATAAATCAGGCTTATGAGATGATAAAAAAGTCTAGAGGATAGAGTGTGAAACATCTTCTCATCTCACTCTTTTTTACATGTGGCTTCTTGGAAGCTTCACAAAACAGTGCCCTGCTTTTTCACGGTAACTGCACAACCTGCCATTTTGAAACAAAAGCAGTTTCAGCTCCTTCCATGATGGAAGTCCGCAAAAGATATTTAAGTGCATTTCCCCAAAAAAAAGATTTCATTGTCCAAATGAGCAACTGGGTAAAAAACCCCAATGAAGAGCGTTCTATCATGCTTGATGCTATAAAAAAATATGAACTGATGCCAAATTTGGCTTTTGAAAAAGATGTTTTGGAAGACATTGCAGGCTATATTTATGAAACAGATTTTATAAAAGAACACAGTCCGCACTAAAGTACGAATTCCAAAAAAGCTCTTAACTCACTTGAGTGAAGTCTTTTTCCCAAAAAAACTCTATCCAGGCATCTGCTTCATTTATCCAAAAATCAGGTTCATATATTGACGTTTTTTTATAAAAAAGTGCGCAAGATTTAAAACTGACATCAGGAAACTTTTCTTGTAAATAATTCATAATATATTTAAGTGTTTCGCCACTGTCTGCAATATCATCAACAACAAGCACTCTGTTTACATGTAAGAGATGACACTCTCCAAAAAGTGAGAGTTCTTCTCGTTTGCATTCCCTATCATAAAGTTCTGTCCTTATACTCTGCACATCTCGAATATCAAGCCCTTCAGCCATACAATGTGCCAGTGTAAACCCGCCTCTTGCTACAGACACTATTGCATCAGCCTTGAATTTTTTTACTTCCACAATGAGTTTTTGCGTGTCATTTCTAAAATTTTCATAAGAATAATACTGTTTCAATGTTTTCCTTAGTAATGGTAAAGATTTATGATAGTATACTATATGAAATATAAAGATTGAGGTATTGATTATGAGAAAAATAATAAAAAATATTGCTGCAGTAACTCTAGTTGCAATAGCAATTACAGGATGTAGCAGTAAAAAAACCGAACCAAAAAAACAAGAAGTCTACACACCCACCTTTACATGTAAGCAAGAGGGTGTTGCCGCTCCGAGATGGACATGTATTCCTGAAGTACCCGGGTATTATGCAGGTGTCGGTGTTGCCGAAAAAAGTGCAGCAGGTATTGCACATATGCGTCGGGTTGCTCTTATGAACGGTCGTTCTGATTTGGCACAGCAGATTGAGAGTAAAATCAAAGACAAAATAGAGGGTTTTACAAGAGCCACAGGAAACGGCTCCGCCGAAACAGTTGACAAAGTAACAACTGCTGTGACCAAACAGGTAGCAAAAGTAGATTTAAAAGACTCCAAAGCGATAGATATGTGGACTGCTCCATCTGGTGCCATTTATATGTTGGTGACTGTTCCTGAGTCAAGTGTGAACCAGGAAGTCAAAAAAGCCTACAAAAAAACTGTTGATTCAAGTTTTCAAAATGACAACGCCCTTTGGCAGCAGTTTCAATCCAAACAGGCCTTGGAAAATTTAGACAAAGAATTTCCGACTGAATAATATCACTCATAACTGCCCCTAAACGGGCAGTTTTTGCTTCTCTCTCCATTTAAACCATAATTTAGATATAATTTCAAAAATATTTTATAATTCTTCGCAAGTTTACAAGGTTCACTCATGAAAAAAATCGCAATTATCGGCCGTCCAAATGTTGGAAAAAGCTCACTTTTTAACCGTTTGGTAAAAAAACGTGATGCCATAACATCTGATTTGGCAGGAACAACACGTGACGTCAAACGAAAAACAGCCGTCATCATTGACAAAGAAGCAGAACTTTTAGACACAGGTGGACTTGACAAAGGATGTGAACTTTTTGACAAAATAAAAGAGATGTCACTCAAAGCTGCCTACAAAGCGGACATTATTCTTTATATGGTAGATGGCAAAGGTCTGCCTGAAGATGAAGATAAAAAACTTTTTTATGAACTCCAAGCTATGGGTAAAGATATAGCTCTTGTTGTCAACAAAATAGACAACGACAAAATGAAAGAGAAACTGTGGGAATTTTATGAGTTTGGTACGGATGCTATCTTTGGCATCTCTGTAGCACACAATAGAAACACTGTCGAACTGCTTGACTGGATTTATGATAAACTTCCTGAAAGTGACATTGTCAAAGAAGATGATGAAACAGAAGTTACAATCGTTGAAGAAGAGAAAGAAGAACTCAGTGATGAAGAATTCTTTTCACAATATGCCCAAGATGAAGAAGATGACGGTTATATTTACTGGGATGAAGAAGAAATAGAAGATGATTCAATTTTTGCACAAAATGACCGTATCAAAGAGTTTGATGAAAATGACATAAACCACATAAAAATAGCAATTATCGGTCGTACAAATGTTGGGAAAAGCTCGCTGCTCAATGCTCTTTTGGGCGAAGAACGCTCTGTTGTGAGTTCTGTTGCAGGAACAACAATTGATCCCATAGATGAAACCATCGTTTATAAAGACAAACAACTTACCTTTGTTGATACAGCAGGGCTTCGCCGTCGCGG